>JBQCJQ010000571.1:0-7030 GCA_051952615.1 Humibacter sp. | reverse complement strand
CCCCTTGAGCGAGGGCGTCGGCCCCAACCTGGCCACGATGATCCTGCCCGCACTCGCCCTGTCATTGGAGCCCGCCGGCATCTACCAGCGACTCCTGCGCGGTGACATGCAGTCGACGATGAAGGAGGACTTCGTGCTCGCGGCGCAGGCGAAGGGCATGTCGACGCAGAACATCCTGCTGCGCCAGGTCTTCCGGCCGTCGTCCTTCTCGCTGGTCACACTCGCGGGCATCAACACGGCCCGACTGATCGGCAGTGCCGTGGTCATCGAGACGCTCTTCGCCCTCCCCGGAGTCGGCCGACTGCTGGTGGACTCCATCAACGCCCGCGACTTCATCATGATCCAGGCGATCGTCGCCGTCATCGCGGTGTTCTACGTCTTCGTCAACATCGTGATCGACCTGCTCTACCTGCTGCTCGACCCGAGAGTGAGGTCCGACCGTGGCTGATACCGAAACGATCGCTGAGGAGGCGCCCGTCTCGGAGGTGCTGGTGCCCGTCAAGCCCATCCGGCGCGGGCGCAAGGTACCCACCTCCGTCTGGGTCGCTGTCGCATGGTCGGCGGTGGTCGTCCTGGCAGCGATCTTCGCGCCATTGCTCCCCCTGCCTGACCCCAACACCCCCGACTACGAGAACATCGCGGCTCCGCCGATGCCGGGTCATCCATTGGGGACCGACCAGCTCGGCCGTGACATGCTGTCCCGCCTGATCTGGGGCGCGCAGGCATCGCTGCAGGTGGGGTTCGTCGCCGTCGCGCTGGGCCTGACGATCGGGCTCGCGCTGGGCCTGCTCGCCGGATATCACCGGGGGTGGATCGACAGTGTCATCAGCGTGCTCGTGGACATCGTGCTGGCGTTCCCGTCGCTGATCTTCATCATGGTGCTGGTCGCGATCCGCGGCGCCAGCGCTCCGGTGCTCATCGTGGGCCTGGGGGCCGTCATGATCCCGACCTTCACGCGCCTCGCTCGGGCGAACACGCTGGTGTGGACGCAGCGTGAGTTCGTCACCGCAGCGACGGTGCTGGGATCGCGACGCCAGCGCACGCTCGTCCGTGAGGTGTTCCCGAACGTGCTGCCGTCGATCCTGGCGTACGCCTTCGTCGTCGTCGCCGTCGTGATGGTGGCCGAGGGGTCGCTGAGCTTCCTCGGCTTCGGCATCCAGCCGCCGACCGCGAGCTGGGGGAGCATGATCGCCGGCGGTCGCACGCTGCTCTACACAGCGCCGTACATCGTGGCGTTCCCATCACTCGTGCTGCTGCTCACGGTGCTCTCCTTCAACTTCATCGGCGACTACCTCCGCGGCCGGACCGCGGGACGAACGGAAGTGACGCTATGACCGCCGACCTCTCGACAGGAACGCCGACCGTCACGCGTGCCGCTGCCGGCGACGTGATCCTCGAAGTACATCATCTGAAGACCGTGTTCACGGCAGGCGCGGCCCCGGTGACTGCCGTCGACGACGTCAGCATCACCGCCCGACTCGGCCAGACACTCGGTGTCGTGGGGGAGTCGGGGTCCGGCAAGTCGGTCCTCGCGCGTTCGATCATGGGCCTCGTGTCTCCGGGGACGCGAGTCGAACGCAGCGGTGAGATCGTCTTCGACGGCACCGACCTCGCGTCCCTGCCCCGAAAGAAGATGCGGCGGATGTGGGGCAGCGAGATCGCGATGGTGCTTCAAGATCCGCTGACCTCCCTCAACCCGGTCAAGAAGATCGGCGTGCAGGTGGTCGAGACGGTTCGTCGGCATGAGCCGAGGCTGTCCCGCAAGGCGGCCGAAGCGCGGGGCGTGGAGCTGCTGCGCAGTGTCGGCATCCCCGAGCCCGAGCGCCGGATGAAGGTGTATCCCCACCAGATGTCGGGCGGTATGCGGCAGCGTGTGGGCATCGCGATCGCGCTCGCGGGCAACCCGCGCCTGCTGTTCGCCGACGAACCGACGACCGCGCTGGACGTGACCGTCCAGATGCAGATCCTCGACCTGCTCGCGCGGCAGCAGCGGGAACGCAACATGACGATGGTCCTGGTCACCCATGACCTCGGCGTGGTGGCCACGCGCACGGATCACATCGTCGTCATGTACGCGGGCCAGGTGGTCGAGAGCGCCCCGACACGGTCTCTGTTCACCGACGTGAAGATGCCGTACACGCGCGCGTTGCTGGACGCGCTGCCGAAGCTCGACCAGCCCAGCCACACACGACTGAAGGCGATCCCGGGCCATCCGCCCAACCTCGCCGCGCCCCCGGTGGGATGCCGCTTCGCCGCCCGCTGTCCGGCTGCGCAGGACAAGTGCCGCACCGCGGCGCCGCCGCTGGTCGCCAGCAAGGGTGATCCTGACCACCTCTATCGGTGCTGGTTCCCGGTCGGCACCCCGGATTACGAGACCGCGCGCGCGGCGACCGAGGCGCGCGCGGTCGCGAAGAACGAAGAGACCGTCGCCGCGGCCGCTGCCGCGGCCAAGCAACTGATCGAGGAGCCGGCATGAGCGTGGAACCGACAGCCGAGGTGCGCCTCGCCGTGGAGGATCTCGTCGTGGAGTACGCCACCCGGGCCGGGACGGTGTACGCGGTATCCGAGGTGAGCTTCGATCTCAAAGCCGGCGAGACGCTCGGAGTCGTGGGTGAATCGGGCTGCGGGAAGTCCACCATGGCACGCGCCGTCCTGCAGCTGCCGGCGCCGAAATCAGGCTCGGTGACTTTCGAAGGGACCGACCTGACCGCACTCGGCCCTGAGCAGATGAGGCGTGTGCGCCCTGAGCTCCAGATGGTGTTCCAGGACCCGGTCTCGTCGCTGAATCCGCGGCGGACCGTACGGCAGATCGTCGCCGAACCGCTGACCATATGGCGGCGCGGTACGCGCGCCGAGCGCATGGAGCGGGCCGATGAGATGCTGAGGGCGGTGGGCCTCAACCCCGACGACTACGGCGATCGCAAGCCCACAGAGCTGTCGGGCGGCCAGTGCCAGCGCGTCGCGATCGCGAGGGCGCTCGTCGCCGGTGCGAAGGTGCTGGTGTGCGATGAGCCGGTGTCGTCGCTCGACGTGTCGCTGCGGGCAACCGTGCTCAACATGCTCGAGGACCTGCAGGCCGAGTTCGACCTCTCGATCCTGTTCATCGCGCACGACCTCGCGGTCGTGAAGAACATCTCCGATCGCGTAATGGTCATGTACCTCGGCAAGGTCGTCGAGGTGGGCGACTCGGAGTCCTTGTACAGCGCTCCGGCCCATCCGTACACGCTGGCGCTGCTCGAATCGATCCCCGAACCGGACCCGTTCGCGCCGGAGCCCCGTGCGGCGATCGCCGGCGACCCGCCGTCGCCGGTGAACCCGCCGTCGGGCTGTCGCTTCCGCACGCGTTGTCCGCTCGCGCAGGACATCTGTGCCGAGATCGAGCCGCGTCTGACGCCCGTCTCTGCCTCGCACTCCGTGGCCTGTCACTTTCCCCTGGTCTCCACCGACGGGAATTGACATTTGATGTTTGATCAGAAATGATGAGTACGTGAATGAATCTCTGACCGTGGTCGGCACGGACCGGGTCCGCGTCCGCACCGACGGCGACACGATTCACGTCACCCTCGATCACCCCGAGACGCGCAACGCGGTGTCCCGGACGATGTATCACGAGCTCGCGTTCGTGCTGTCGCAGATCGCGCGCCGCTCCGACCTCCGATTCGTCGTCCTGAGCGGCGCGGGAAGCGTCTTCTCGAGCGGTGGTGATCTGAAGGAACTCGCCGACGGTCTTCCTGACGACTACGTCACGGACTACTGGCAGCGGATGTCGGGCACGATCCTCGCGCTGCGCGCCATGCCCCAGATCGTCTTGGCGGGTGTCCGCGGCGCAGCCGTGGGCGCCGGTGCCGCCGTAGCGCTCGCCAGCGACATGGTCGTGATCGAGAGCGACGCGCGCATGCGCTTCACCTTCACGCGTATCGGCTTCCTCCCGGACGCGGGGACGACGGTGATGCTGCCCCGCCTGCTCGGCCCCGCCATCGCGCGCGACCTTCTCTTCACCGGGCGATGGATCGACGCCGAGGAGGCCTGCCGGAGGGGGATGGTCGCGCGCGTGTGCGAACCGGGCTCGCTCGAGCAGACGGTCCTGAAGCTCATCGCAGAACTTCGGTACTCGCCCGCGGGAGCGCTGGGCATGGTGAAGAACCTCGTGGATGCGAGCGCCCTCAGCGATCTCACCTCAGGCGTTCGTGCGGAGGGCGTGCAGCAGTATGCAGCGGCTGCATCGGGCGAGTACCGCGAGTATCTCGCTCGTGTCCTCGAACTGATGGCGCAGCCGACCAGTGCTGAGCCGACTCCCGAACCCGACCCTGACGCCGACGTCACGATCAAGACACACTGAACAGGAGACCACGTGCCCTACAACGGACCCGTCATCGACGCCTTCTATCACCCCGGGTGGGCGGCGACGACCGCCGACACCTTCGGAGACCAGGAGTCGTGGCGCCAGGATCCTCAGCGCGCCCGCGCCATGCGCTTCTTCGACCAGGGCGGCGACAAGCCCGTCACGAAGCCGGCGACCGCCGCCGAGAGCCGGCAGGAGCTCGTCGACAACAACGTCGAGCTGGCGATCTTCCAAGCCTCGCTCTACTACCAATCGACGCGCGAGGAACTCGACAGCCGCATCCTCGAGCACGTCGACATCATGAACCAGTTCCCGGGGCAGTACGAGCACGCCGGTACCATCCTCCCCCCGAAGCAGGGCCCCGCCACGTTCTGGGACGTGATGGAGAACCCGCGCATCCTCGAGGAGCACAAGGAGAAGTACGGCATCCGCGGCGTGCACATCCTTCCCAGCCCCTACGGTCTGCCGCCGAACGACCGCTGGTTCTACCCCCTGTTCGCCAAGTGCGTCGAACTCGACCTGTTCGTGTTCACCTACATCGGCATGCCGGGCCCGCTGTGGCCGACGTACCCCAACTACCCGCTGCACCTGGATGACGTGTGCCTGGCCTTCCCCGAGCTCACCGTCGTCGGTCACCACATCGGCGACCCGTGGGTCGGCATGATGACGCACCTCGCGGCGAAGCACAAGAATCTCTACATCTGCACCTCGGCGTGGTCGCCCAAGCGGTACCCGAAGGAGCTGCTGGAGTTCATGAACGGCCGCTGGCACGCCCAGCCGGGTGCGGAGAAGGTCATCTTCGGCACGGACTACCCGTTGATCAACCTCAGCAAGGCGGTCACCGATGCGCGCAATCTCGATCTCCCCGAGGACGTCCTGGAGAAATTCATGTACTCGAACATGAAGCGGATCCTCGACGCGCAGGACGAGCGCGCCGGCAAGTGACGGCTCAGGCATCCTGAATCGACAAGAAAGAAGGCCACGATGAAGTTCGGTCTGCTCTTCGAGCTCGGAGGACCCCCCGGCTCGACCCGCGAGGACGTCAAGAAGATCTACGACGACGCCCTCGACCAGATCACGCTCGCCGACGAGCTCGGCTTCGACCACATGTGGGCGGTCGAACACCACTTCTCGCCGCCGCACTCGTTCTCCACGGCGCCTGAGGTCTTCCTCACCGCGGCGGCGGTGCGCACCAAGCGCATCCGCGTCGGTCACGGGATCGTGGTGTGCACGCCGCCGGTGAATCATCCCGCGCACATCGCCGAGCGCGCGGCCGTGCTCGACATCGTCTCCAACGGGCGCCTCGACGTCGGCACGGGCCGATCCAACACCTGGCTGGAGCTCGGCGGGTACGCCGCGGAGCCCCACGACACGAAGCAGTCGTGGGACGAGTACGTGCGGGCGCTCCCGAAGATGTGGACCGACCCCAGCTATTCGAACCCGAACGGGCGCTTCTTCAAGATGCCCGAGCGTGCCATCGTGCCCCAGCCGCTGCAGGACCCGCACCCGCCGCTGTGGGTCGCGGTGACCAGCCCCGGCACCGAGTACGACGCCGCCGACCGGGGTCTCGGCGTCTTCGGCCTGAGCATCGGCAACTACAAGGCTCAGGAAGAGAAGATCAAGAACTACCGCAGCCGCATCCAGAACTGCGAGCCGATCGGGCCCGCGGTGAACGAGCAGGTGCACATCGTGAACTTCATGCACTGCGGCCTCGACGAGACGGCGGCCCAGCGCGGCCGGGTCATGCTCGACACCTTCAACCACAACACGGCGCACACGGTGCCCGTGAAAGAGGTGTACCCGTCGCCGCTGTACCAGATCGGCGGCTTCCTGCCGACGCTGCGCCAGGAGGCCCTCGGCCCCGGCGACGCCACGGGCATCCCCGAAGGCCTGGCCATCGGCGAGCCCGACCGGATCATCGAGGTCGTCAAGCACTGGGAGGGCATCGGCGTCGACGGCATGAACTTCGTCATCCAGGCCTCCGAGGTGCTGTCGCACGAGGACGTCATGGAGAGCCTTCGCAACTTCGCGAAGTACGTCATGCCCCAGTTCAAGACCCCCGAGGAGCTGGCCGCGCCGGTCGCCACGGGGCTCAGGAAGGTCTAAGCCATGTCGGAGACCGCTGCGCCCAAGATCACGGGCAGTTCCGAGACGATCAAGCACATCGCCGGGTATGCCGAGTTCGGCAAGCTGGACCCCGAGGTCCTCCTGGCAGACGCCCCGGTGATGCCGAACCTCGACGTCGAGCCGATCACGTTCGAGCGGGCCGAGCTCATCCAGGTCTTCGCCGAGATCCCGATGGGGTCGCTCGAGGGCCAGATCCCGCCGGCGCTCGCGCCGACCAACCCCAGCTTCGTCTCGTGGCGCGGACTGTACCTTCCCGATACTCCATGGGGGCCCACCACGCTCGCCGAGACGAGGCTCGTCGTGCGGGCCGGGTTCCGTCCGCGCGTGTTCCTCATCGAGGGGCGCACCGACAACGCCGAGGCGGCGACGGCGCTCGCCGAGGGATGGGGTTTCCGCCTGCGCGTCGCTGACCGTGTGAGCCTCCGCCGTTGGGCGGACCAGACGGTGCTCGAGGTCGAAGACGAGGGCCGGACCATCCTGAAGGTGCGGATGGTGGAGCCGACCCCGACGAACGGCACGTCGTTCGGCCTCAACGCGAACGTGAACATCGCGCACACACCG
>JBQCJQ010000570.1:0-12173 GCA_051952615.1 Humibacter sp. | reverse complement strand
CCCGGGGGGTGGGCGGCCGGTGGGGGGCGCCGGTGCCCTCGACCGCGTCGCCCATCGCCTGTCCAAGCCCTGGGTATTCCCCACCCCGCTTCCATCGTTCGAGGCCTCCTCGCATGGCGCCAGGATAGGGTGATTTTTACCAGTTATCCAGGGATTTTCCGGGTGTGCAGGTATGTGTAGAGAAGCGCTTCTAAAGGGTGTCACTCACCCTGGGTGCCTGCGTGCATTGTATGTTTGTACAGAGACTTTCCGGGTCCTGGATCTCGGTGATTATCGACTGGCGCTAACTAATTGAGATTTGCGAAAGTCGGAGGGTGCGGGCACAACCGGGCAGACGGTCGACAGTCTACGGACCCCGGCTACCCAGGCAACGCTACTCATCCCCTAGAGCGGCAATCAGCTCATCGAAATCTGGGTGATCTTCCGCCAGGCTCGATGCCACCGCTAGCTCGACTTCGGTATCTGTGGTTCGCCGCCGACCTTGACGAAGTCCTGAGATCAGACGCGGATGGACTTTCTCCGCGAGCTCCGGCTCAACCGAGAACGCGTAGGCGCACAAGCCCAAGAACGTCGGGCGAGGGTAGACGCCAGGAGTCTCAAAATGCGATGCGCCGTACTTGGCGAAGTAGTAGCTTTCCACGAGGATCTTTCGCTTCATCCACCGTGGCAGTCGTGGTTCATCGACGTCATGACCGACGTAGAGGCCCAAGACGTACGGCGACCTGCGCATGAATCGCGTCTTGCGGTCGTTGAGGGTCCATCCTGCGGACTCGATCACACAACGGAGCTCCGCGAGGAACGAGTCATCAAGGTCGCCACCTGAGAAGGAAAGATCATCTACCCAACGCGTGTAGCAGAGTCCCCTGGCGTCAGCGATGGCCGCGATCGATCGATCAGTGCCCTCGAAAGCGAGATTCGACAGGTAGGGGCTTGTACGAAACCCCAAAGGCAGCTTGCCATCGACGAAGCACACGCCCTCGATCCACGCGAGCACATCTTTGTCGAAGCGCTCCGCCAGCGCGTCGGAGACGCGGGTGAATGAGATCTGCCCGTAGAAGTCCTTGAGGTCCACGCACAGCACGACCTTGGCGCCGGCGTGAGGACTCGCTCCTGAGACAGTGGAGCGACCTCTCACGAAGCCGTGGACGGAGTCGTGTGGCACCCATCCGGCCGCCAATATGCCCCGTGCGAACTTGAGTGCGATGTCAAGCCGACCGATCGCTCGCTTGGTCGAGCGCCAACGCCGGCCAGAGCGAAAACTGACATCTGAATGGTATGACCGCGCCCAGTCCTGCCATGCGACCGCGGTTCGAGCGCCCTCGCTGTAGAGCCCGACTCGAGCGGAGAATGTCGGCCAGGTAATCAAGAGCGACTCCCAGGGAAGCAAATAAAACCATGATGGCCTACCCAGCACGACTGACTGCAGTCGATGAGTCTTCCCTGGGAGCCAGTTTCACGATAGCTCACTCTGTCTCCCTGTCGTTGGCGAGCGAAGCCTTATGACCGACGACATGGCGCGCAGGAATCCGAAGTACATCTTGTGCCACCGATCGTCCTTGTGAACGTGACCGACGGCTATTGGTGTTCCGACTGCGTCGAACTCCGCGTTAGCGGCGACCGGAGGAACGTGAGCGTCCGCACACTCCTGGTCCGGACAGAGTTGCTCAGCACGCGCGGCGTACCGCAACGTCGCAAAGAGCAAGTAGTCCGCGAGGGCGAGCATGTTGTCACCTTTGGGCAGCACGCTCACACGCGTGTTCGCCCACCGGGCATCCACCAGTCGCTCGTAACTGGGAAGCGTCCTGCCCCCCGCCCGCTCAAAGACCACGTCCACGCTCTCCGCTAGCTGGTATCGCGCCAGGACGTGATTCAACAGACGGCGAAAGAGGTAGTCGTACAGGTCGTCGATGTCGGTCGGCGCCGCAGTGAGAACCACATATCTGACATGACCTTTGAACATGCCATCCGTGTCGATCTCCTCCAGCAGGGGATCAGCAAACTCCGGGAGGTCGTCTGTTGCGTGCCACCCATCTCGAACGAAGGTCTTCATGCGGCGGGCAGATGCAACGCCAGTGCGAACCTCTATTCGTTCGCGGATGCGTGCGAGCCGGATACGGCCGGCGTCATCATCCACGTCCGCTTCGACTACACAAGCGCCCACACCAACCAGGTAGCGCAAATCGCAAGCCGATCCAAGCCGGGCATCTCTGTCGCACGGCTCGTGGACGCGGCAAACGGATACCGCAGACTCGTCCACGAAGATGGACACGTGTTCCACTCAAGACATCCCTTCGGAACGGCAGCAGCACCCTTTCGGGTCTATCAGGCGGGCGATACGTGCCTCCCGGGTCGCAGAGACCTGTGCTGGGGACGCGCTTCGTGAGTCGACTTGAATTCGAGGTAGATTTCGTCTCCCAAACACCCGAGCGATCCTTGTCCCTAGCTCACGCATCGCCAGCGCTGTCCGCGACAACAAGCACCCGTGTCAGCGGGATGATCGAACGCCAGGACTCAGGCAGTTCCGCATAGTGGTCGAGAACCATCGTCACGATGTCTTCGCCGGAGAGCAGACGTAGCCCGGGCCGTTGGCGTTCAATCGCGAGGGCGTCGCGCGAGTAGCTGCCCAGTGTGACGAAGAGGGACAGCTCACCCGGGCCCTGCGTACCAATGAGCTGTTGGACGTCAGGCGCGCCGACGGTGCCCGTACGGTGCTTGCATTGGACCTTGATCTGAGGTGGTTCGACACCGAGAGGGTCGCGGTGCGCGATCACGTCAACGCCGCCGTCTTGCGAATACTGGGTAACGCGAGCTTGATAGCCGACCGCGCGGAGCAGCGCGGCCGTGAACTCTTCGAAGTCTTGGTGGGTCAGTTTCTTGTGCAGGGTCTCCAGCACGAAGTCGCGGGTGTGCCGCTCGATCCGAGATGCTCGGGGCGCGTCTACCTCGTCATCACTGGCCGACTGATCTGCAGCGAGACCGATTGTCTTTGCGAGTTCGTCGAGGGACTCTTCCGGGCTGTCCAGCGCTGCAAGGAACTCGTCCACGTGACGACGCACGCGAAACACCGCGAGTACAGAACCGATTTCGTACAGTGCCGCTTGGGAGAAGACGGTGCGCGGAAGCCCGACTCGCTTCCACTCGACTCGGCGGCGGTGCTTGTGCGTCTCTGCTGTCGGTTCAAAGTAGTACTCACTCGCGACGACCCCAAGGTTGATCGTCGAGTCGGGCTTGTAAGGCGCGACGATGACATCGCCCACACGCATTTCGTCACGAAAGCGGGTGAGGACACCAGCCTGCCCAGCAATCGAACGCGGTTTGGCATCGGGTTCCGCCGCTGTGAGCGCGGTCTTCAGCCCCTCGCGCCCTCCAGCAATGGACCGCAGATCGCCCAAATCGTCCCAACCGATACTGATGAATCCCTCGTCGACGAGCTCGGTCGTGAGCGTGTTGTTGTGGACTCCCCAACTGTTCACGCGTCGCCCCCCGATGCGGGGGTCGAACTTCCCCTGTCTTTTAGGTACTCGAACAGCATCGCCGGCAGAGCCTTGCTCAACTCCGTAAACAGGCCGCTGTCCCCGAGAAGGTCGTCGATGAACGCGGGCGTCTCATCCCGAACCTCGACGACTGCCTTCGTGAATGCCTTGGGCAGCGCCGGAGACTCCGCGAACTGCTGCGGGGTGTTCACCTGAGCTTGCCGCGCCAAGTCGTAGTCGAGGGCGAGCTTGCCGACGATGTGGTTCATCGTGATGTCGATGACGCCGACGCCGTACTTGTCGCCGAGGCGTTCGTTGAGCTTCTGGATGATCTCCTCAAGCGCGCTGCGGTGCTTCTCGTGGATCGCCCCTGACCCGATCGCGGTGATCGGGTCGAGCCCCGGCCCCTGCCCGAGGTCCAGCCTCACCGCCTCGCCAGGAGTGATCTTGTACCCGGCGAGCTGCACTTGCGAGATATCGACCGGCTCCTCATAGGTCGCCGTCGACAGCTGCGGGAGGATCCGTCGGAGGAAGTAGTGCCGGCGGGGGAGGTCGGTGTCTTCGAGGTTGCGGGCTTGCGAGATGAAGTCGTAGAACTTCACGAACTGCCCGGCATCCGCTTTGAAGAGCTTCAGCTCGTCCTGTTCGGGCTTGTCGCCGTCGAGCACCGCATTGACCCATCGCTTCTGGAACCTGTCGACGGCCGGCGCGGTCGCGGCGGACACCTTCGAGTTCGCGTGCACCCCACCCAGGATGGCAGCGTCGAACGCCTGCCCAACTTCGGCCATCGTGTAGATCCCGGACGAGTCGAGCTTGGTGACGAGGTCGTAGATGAGGTTCGGGTCAGTCAGCGCCGTCAACTCCGCCTTGCGGTAGTAGTCCTTGAACGCGTCAAGGATCTCTTGTGGCTCGTTGACGAAGTCGAGCACGAACGTCTGGTCTTTGCCCGGGTACGTGCGGTTGAGCCGCGACAGAGTCTGCACGGCCTGTACACCGCCGAGCTTCTTGTCAACGTACATCGCAACCAGGCGCGGCTGGTCGAACCCGGTCTGAAACTTCTCCGCGACGATCATCACGTTGTACGTCGACGGTTTGAACGCCTCCGCCAGATCGGACGTGTGCAGGCCCGGGTTCTGTGTCTTCTCCGTCAGACCGTCACCGACATCGTCGGGGTCATCGACCGTTCCCGAGAACGCGACAAGCGACCGCACACCCTGCACCCCGGCATCCGCGATGTAGGCATCCAGGTACTTCTTCCACCGCACCGCCTCCTTGCGCGACCCGGTAACGACCATCGCCTTCGCCTTGCCGTCGAGAAGCGGCTGCACGTACGCGCAGAAGTGCTCGACGACGATCTTCGCCTTCTGGCTGATGTTCGTCGAATGCAACCGGACGTACTGCACCAGCGCCTTCACCGCGGTCGACTCGTCAACCTCACCCGCACCGTCGTAGTCGGCACCGGGATGCTGCAGCTTCCACGCCACCTTGTACGGGGTGTAATTCTGCAGCACGTCGAGGATGAACCCCTCCTCGATCGCCTGCTGCATCGAATACAGATCGAACGGCTCGGGCAGGTCGCCGCCCTCAGGCACGCGGCCGAACAGCTCCAGCGTCTTCGCCTTGGGTGTCGCCGTGAACGCGAAGTATGAGATGTTGGGGGCGGATGCTGTCACCTCCATCGCCCACTGCAGGTACGCCTCCGAATCAACCGGCGCCCCCTCGGCGACCGCCGCCTGCTCATCCGGAGACAGCACCTTCGTCAACGCGCCCGCGGTCGAACCCGTCTGCGACGAATGCGCCTCGTCGGCGATCACCGCGAACCGGCGCCCCTGCAACTCCGGCAGGGTCTGGATCGCGGTGATCAGCGCCTCGAACGACTGGATCGTCACGATCACGATGTTCTTGCCACCGGTCAACGCCGCGGCGAGCTGCTTCGACTTCGACTCGCCCGCATCCTTCGTGATCGACTGCACCACCCCGGCCTGCTTCTCAAACTGCGCGATCGCGTCCTGCAACTGCTTGTCGAGCACCGTCCGGTCGGTGACCACCACGACCGTGTCGAACACCCGCTTGTTCGCGTCATCATGCAGCTGCGACAGGCGGTGCGCGAGCCACGAGATCGAGTTCGTCTTGCCCGACCCCGCCGAGTGCTGCACCAGGTACCGGTTGCCCGGCCCTTCCTCGCGCGCCGCCCCGACCAGCCGCGTGACCGCGCGCCACTGGTGGTACCGCGGGAACAGGACCTTCTCGGTGCGCGTCTTCGTGCCGGTATCCGGATCAACGTCTACCTCGACCTGCAGATGCGCGAACGACCCCAGCAGCTGCAGCCAGGCATCGCGCTGAAGGATCTCTTCCCAGAAGTAGGACGATGCCGATCCGTGCGGGTTCGGTGGGTTACCCGCGCCCTCGCCGTGGCCCTTGTTGAACGGCAAGAAGCGTGTCGAGGCACCGGCGAGCTTGGTCGTCATCCGCACCTCGGAGTTTGACACGACGAAATGCACCAACGAGCGCTTCGCGAACGCGAACAGCGGCTCGCCGGCCGGGTTGCGGTCGAACTGATACTGCGCCACCGCGTTCCCAATCGGCTGTGTGAAGTCCGTCTTCAACTCGATCGTTGCGACAGGGATTCCGTTGAGAAATAGCACCAGATCTAGCGCCTTGTTTGGATGCTTGGCCGAATAGTGCACCTGACGCATCACCCGTACCCGCATTCTCGCGTACGCCTCAAGCGTGTCCGGGTTGTTGCTGGTCGCCGGCCGGAACTGCGCCAGCCGGAACTTCACTGCACCGCCATGAAGCGGCACCATCGAAAAACCGTCATGCAAGATCCGAATCGTCCCGCCGTTCTTCAACGGATCAAGATCCAGCGTCTTCGCAAGACGGATCAGGATGGTGCGAGCTGCCGCGTCACGGTGGGCTTCGGTATCGGTGGGGCGAACAACCCTCGCAAACTCGGTCGGCTGAGACTCCTCCAACCAGCTGAACAAGTCCTCAGGGAACAGTGCGAGATTTCGGTCGTAGCCAGCATCGGTCGGTGAGTAGAGCCATCCATTCGCGGCGAGGTGCTCGGCGATCTCGTTCTCGAGCACCGATTCCAGATGCGCGCCCGTGACACCACTCATGCAGCTACCCCCACGTCGATCTTCCCCGTCACTGCAGCCGAGATCAGCGCAGCACGACGTTCGCGCGCGAGCTCGGCAGCGCGGCGGGCTCGCGCAATCACATCCTCGACATGCAAGTAGTGTGTCGGCTCGGCTGAGGCGCTTCGCGCAGCCGGTGGCTTAGCGGAAGAGGAAACGACGGCTCGGTCGCCCGAGGACGCGCGCACGCCAGTCGAGGTGTGCCAGCCCAAATGCGGACGGAGTGCCGCGAGGGTCGAATCGAGGTAACGCGCACTCAGCCGCTTCGGGTCGGGCGCGATTCCGAGTATCGCAATCAGGGCGTCAAGTTGTGCCGTCTCCCAATCCAGGTACTCCGCGATGGCTTGCTGTTCGGTGAGAGATGGCTTCGGAAGCGGAATTGAGGAGAACTGAGCGAATCGGATGGACTGCCCATCACGCAACTGGTCGGTCGTCGTCTGGAGCGCTTGTACATACACATCACTCTTGAAGAGGTACTTGAAGTACGTCGGATCGATTTTCACTTTAGGCATGAGGACCGTGTAGGCGGCGCTCACCTTGCCCGCAATCCCCGCGAACTCGAGCCCGCCCTGGAAGCTTCGAAGGTGACTGATGTAGTCGCCCGCCTCCACGTGACGCATGGTGTCAGCTCCGCTGATATTGAGGACGACTTTGCTTCCGCTGGTCTCCATATACTCGACCTGTGGGAGCACACCGAACTTCTGCGATGGAGTGAGATGGACGTCGTCTGGGCGGCAACGTTGTTTCCGCTCCCCGAAAATCGAACGCGCGGGGACGACCTCCCAGGTCTCTGGCACGTCCCCCAGCCACGGAGCGCCCGAATCGCGTAGGGTCCGCGTCATGCGTCAACCTCCGCCAGAAGTGCTCGCAGCGCATCCATCTCAGCGTTCATGTCGCGGTCTATCTCCTCCACTGAGCGAGGTCGCACGAACTCATGGAAATGGCGCGTAAAGGCGATGTCGGCGCCTTCCTTGGTCTTGGCTTTATCAATCCACGCATCGGGCGTGTACGGCTTCACTGCGCGCTCGAAGTAGTCCGACACATCCTCGCTCCATCGAATGTTGTCCGTCTCCCGCAGGGAGGGATCTGGCTCTAACTTCCCCTTGGCGTCGACACACACATCGGCGGTGGCGTCCTGCTCACCGAGTTCCAACGTAATAGCTTTCATCAGCGGCGCGGACAACTTCAGGCCAGCGTGGGCTGCCGCTTCTTGCAAAGCCGCATGAAAGAGTGCACGGTTCTTCCACGACCTCTCCGCGCCCAGTCCTTCCAACGTGGCACGCACCCGCTCACCGACCTCGTGGCCGAGCTTCTGTACCGGCTTGCTTGCGAGTACATGCTCTATTTGATCGGCTGACGCGCACCAGGTGAGACGCAACGGACGCTCAATCACAACATTGCGATAAAGGAGTTCATCGTTCCCAAGGATGCGCGAGTGGCGAGAGTCTTCGAACCGCGTGTAGAGGCCGACAATCTCCGCAATGTCATCCGCGGCAAGTTCGTTTCGCTTTGAGCCGAGTCCTTTCGGAAGTTCAACGGCGTATTCGCGTCCGTCGATTAGCTGCACCTTGCCCCGTCGATCGCCGATCTTCCGGTTAGTCAGGATCCAGACGTACGTAGAAATTGGCGTGTTGTAAAACATGTCTCGGGATAGCCCGATGATGGCTTCAACTAGGTCATTGTCCAGGAGCCACTTTCGAATGTTCGACTCCCCACTCCCAGCTCCACCGGAGGATAGCGGCGAGCCGTTCAACACGATCGCCATTCGCGAGCCACCGTCTTCGGGCTTGCGCATCTTCGAAACGAGGTGCAATAGGAAAAGCATCGCACCGTCGCTAACCGCTGGGGTGCCGGGGCCGAACCGTCCATTGAAGCCAAGTTTGGAGTGCTCGTCGTCGACGGCCTTGCGCTCGTCCTTCCAGTCGACGCCAAATGGAGGGTTCGAAAGCCCGTAGTCGAATTTCTTATTCTCGAACGCATCCTCGGTGAGGGTGTTACCGAGCGCGATGTTGTCGACGTCCTGGCCCTTAATGACCATGTCTGCCTTGCAGATCGCGTACGACTGGTCGTTGTAGTCCTGCCCGTACAAGCTGAGCTGGATGCCCGGGTTCATCTTGCGCAGGAACTCGTCCGCGACCGACAGCATCCCGCCAGTGCCGGCGGTTGGGTCGTAGATCGACCGCACGACACCTGACTTCGATAGGGCGTCGTCGTCGAGGGCGAACAGCAGCTGCACCATCAGGGCGATCACCTCGCGCGGCGTGTAGTGGTCACCGGCGGTTTCATTCGAGCGCTCGTTTGCCCACCGGATGAGCTCCTCGAACACGAGGCCCATCTGGATGTTGCTGACCGTGCGGGGGTGGAAGTCAGCCTGCGCGAACTTCTCGGTCACCGCGAACAGCTTGTTCTTTTCCCCCAGCTTGTTCAGGGTCTTGTCGAACTCGAACCGCTCGAAGATGTCCCGCACGTTCGGCGAGAACCCCGCCAGGTAGGAAGACAGGTTCGCCCGGAGATCCTGCGGGTCGGCGACGAGCTTGGCGAAGTCAAATGGTGACGTGTTGTAGAACTGGTGGCCCGCAGCATCCGTCAGCTTCATCTGCTGCAGCATCTCCGGAGCGTTGGCGACCGTGGGCGCGACCTTCAAAACCTCGGCTTTCGTGTCGGCGAGGACAGCGTCGAGACGGCGGAGCACCGTGAACGGGAGGACCACCGAACCGTACTCGGAGGGCTTGAACGGGCCGCGCAGAGACTCGGCGATGTTCCAGATGAAGTTGACGTGGTTCACCACAGGTGGGCACTCCTGCTGTAGAGCGACAAACAATCGGCAGCGACGCCGCGAACCATCCCATCCTGGCCCAAGTCGGTCTACCGTTGCTTCGCGCGCCAGCCGGATGGTTCGGTGAGGCATGAGTTGCGGGGCGCCTATGGGCAGCCAGCACATGTATCTCCGGGCCCCTCGTAGTTCCCTCACTACGCTGGCTGCTCCGACAATCGGCCGCAACAGCGTCGGGCGCGGCGTAGTGCTCGTCGTCGAACGGCTGCTAAGTGACGCGCGCCAGCGCGGAGTCTGCAAGGAGTGAGCGGCGAGAACGGAGCCGCGTCCGATCGGTACACTCTCGGCGTCGGAGGGAGGCGCCTCCCCACCTAGCGACAGTCGACGACGTCGTCCGCCATCTATCCACATTCTTCATCGGCCGGATTGACGGCATCCGATCAGTGTTCGACACTGGCCCGATACTGACCCTCAACCCGGCATCCCGCGGAGGTCTAGATGGGCACCATCACCCCGTACGAGACGGCGAAAGGCCGCCGCTACCGCGTGCGCTACCGCAAGTCGGATGGTGCCGAGACGCAGAAGCGGGGCTTCACGACGATGCGCGAGGCGAAGCTCTACCTGTCCATGGTCACCGTGTCGAAGTCGAAGGGCGAGTACATCGATCCCGTGGCGTCACGGGTGCCGGTCCGGATGTTCGCCGACAGCTGGCTGCGGTCGAAGCAGCCGCCGATGTCGAAGCCTTCGTACTACATGACTCTTGAGCGGGCTTGGAAGAACCATGTCGCTCCCGTCTGGGCAGACAGGGAGATCTGGTCGATCCGGCGGTCTGAAGTTCAGGATTGGGTGTCCGACCTCGCGACGCAGAAGTCGCGGACGGTGGTCATCCGCGCCCTAGGAGTCCTCGCCGGCATTCTCGACGTCGCGATCGACGATCGCCGCCTCGCGAGCAATCCTGCCCGCCATGTGCGCAACCTTCCTCAACGCGGGCCAGGCAAGCGCCGCGTCTATCTCTCGCACGACCAGGTGGCGACGCTGGCGGCATGCTCGGCGCATCCGACGATGGTCCTGACCTTGGCCTACACCGGCCTCCGCTGGGGTGAGGCCACGGGGCTGCGCGTCCGGAGCGTGAACCGGCTCCGACGACGCTTCGTCATCGAGGAGAACGCGGTGATGATCGCGTACGAGATCCACGTCGGCACGCCCAAGACGCACGAGAAGCGCTCGGTGCCCTACCCCGAGCGCCTCGCTCCGATGATCGAACAGGCCTGCGCGGGCAAGGGCCCGGAAGGACTGCTCTTCGGCGACGGCGTCAACCATATGCGCAACTCAGGCGCACAGGGATGGTTCGCGAACGCGGTCCTGCGTGCGCAGGCCATCGATCCATCGATCCCGCGGTTGACGCCTCACGACCTCCGCCACACCGCCGCATCGCTCGCGATCAGCTCCGGCGCGAACGTGAAGGCCGTGCAGCGGATGCTCGGGCATGCATCGGCGGCCATGACGCTCGACACCTACGCCGACCTCTTCGACGACGATCTGGATGCCGTCGCATCACGCCTCAACGACGCCATGCCGTTCGTGGCGCTGCCGGCGGGTCCGCAGACCCGGTACGCCCGACCGCAGTAACCCGCAGAGAGCAGATTGCTCAGCTTTCCGAGGCGGCTCGAGACGTCCAGAATGTTCGTTTTCGGCGCTCTGAGACGCCGGACGAAGCGCGGCGAAGGGCGTTCCCCTCGGCTCATAGCTTTCTCACATGCGGCCAAAAAGCGGCCAAAACTGCATTCTGAGTGGTCTGACCACAGAAGAAATACCTGGTCAGAGGCAAAAAGAGACTGTGCCCCTGGAGGGACTCGAACCCCCAACCGTTTCCTTAGGACGGAACTGCTCTTCCATTGAGCTACAGAGGCTGGCCGTCACAGTCTACGGCTGCGGGCTCGGGTGACCCGACATCCGGCCCGTGTACCCTCGCCTCGTGATCCGCCGCCGACCGACCCGCCTGGCGGGAGTCGTCGTCGCGGTCGCGCTCGGCGCGGGTCTGGTGGCCTGTGCCGGCGAGACCCCGCCACCGATCGCCCTCCCGCCCGCCGGCGCCGCCCCGGACTATCAGCTCGGCGCCGCCTACGACCCACCCGCCGGCGTCGGCCTGGTCGTGCGGGATCGCGCCGCGACGCCTGCGCCGGACGCGTACTCGGTCTGTTACGTCAACGGCTTCCAGACCCAGCCCGGCGAGCTGGAGACGTGGCCAAAGCAGACTCTGCTGCGCGATGCCCAGGGTGAGCCGGTCTTCGATCCGGACTGGCCCGACGAAGCGCTGCTCGACACGTCGTCGGCCGCGAAGCGCGACCTGATCGCTCGCATCGTCGCCGAGTGGATCCGGGGTTGCGTCGCGTCGGGCTTCGATGCCGTCGAGTTCGACAACCTCGACACCTACGAGCGCAGCGATGGCGCGCTGACACTCGACGACAATCTCGCGCTGGCGGCGCTCCTCGTCGACACGGCGCACGGGGTCGGGCTCGCCGCGGGTCAGAAGAACGCCGCCGAAGACGCCCGGATGCTGAAGAAGTCGGCCGGATTCGACTTCGCGGTCGCCGAGGAATGTGCGGTGTACGACGAATGCGGCCTGTACGCCGACGTCTACGGCGACCATGTGATCGGCGTCGAGTACTCCGATACGGACGTGGACTTCGCGGCCGCGTGCGCCGATCCGTCCGCTCCGGCGTCCCTGGTGCTCCGCGACCGTGATCTCGTCGGCCCCGAAGACGATGCCTACGTCTTCGCCCTGTG
>JBQCJQ010000569.1:0-3951 GCA_051952615.1 Humibacter sp. | reverse complement strand
CGACCGAGCGCCGTCCCGGGGACGGCGCCGATCGCGAGCACCGACGGCTGCTGCCACAAGACCCTCGGCGTCGGGATGGGAGCAAGGCCCAGCGCCAACACCTCGTTGTCGATGTTCTGCTGATCGGAATCGATCTTCAGGAACGTGTCGCCGACGCGCAGAGTCACTCGCGCCTCATGGGCGACGACCACTTCGACGCCGTCCATGCTGCGATCAGCGTCGGTTCCGGTACTGAGCGCCAGGACCGTAGATGATCGCGCCCGCGATCGGGATCATCAAGAAGAACAGCCATCCCCACGCCCAGCCGTCCCAGACGAAACCCGCGATGAAGAAGAGGCCGAGCGCGAGGAACGGCACGAGCGACATGATCGTGGCGCCCCACGCACCGCCGAGGGCGCGTGACCCGCGGTCCCGGTCGCGACCGTAGTAGTAGCGGTCGCGATACCGGTCGTCGTGGTCGTGGTGGTCGACGGATGCCCGTGGCAGGTCGGTGAACAGCGGACTGAGGTCGCCCCACACGACGGCCGACTTCGCGGATGCCGAGCGCTGGTCGAACTCCTCCGGCGTAAGGCGTCCCTCGTCGCGGGCCTGCGTCAGTGCCACGATGGCCTGCGCTCGGTCCCGATCGGCGAGACGCTCGTTCGGACGAAGGGGATTCGCGTAGTCGACCATGCCTTTAGACTGCCCGTTCCATGGCGCGGATGCCAGTGTTTCGGCGGCAGCCGGTTCAGCTGGTTCAGCCGGTCGCCCTGGCCATGGTCGACAGCGGGGCGCCGAGCCCGTCCACGGCCGCGCCGAGCTCGGAGAACGCGACGGTGCTCTCGGCGGGCTCCGGGGCGGGCGCACCGACGAGCATCCTCCGATACTCGCCGAGTCTCCTCGTGATGCCGCCGAGTGCCTTCGCATCGGGTCCCGAGAGCGGATGCCCGTGCTCGACGACCGCCGCGATGGCGTCCGCGGCCGCCCAGCAGCCCCGCACTGCGGGGATGACGTCGGCCCGGTGATCCGTTCCTCGTCTCCTCGTGCGAGCTGCACGTTCCAGTCGCAGCGTCGGCCCCAGCTGTTCGAGCTTCGCCAGTGCGTCGTCGAGCGCGGCGCGGCGAGCGGCGAGGTCATCCGGTTCGCGGATGCACCCGACGAGCAGGTCCGACAGAGCGGCCAGTGCATCCGCCGTGCGCCGTCGCAGTACGTCGCCGGTGCGCACAGGGAGAACCCACCACGCGAACGCGGTCGTCAGCACGCCGCCCACGACCATGGCACCGAGCCGGATGAGCATCGCCGAGTCTGCGGCAGTGCCAGTCAGCTCGTGCAGCAGCGACAGCATGGCGGTCATCGCGGCGGCCCACCAGCCATAGCCCGCCGGCCGCAGCCACAGACCGAGGGCGAGGATGACCGCGATCGCGACGATCGTCGCGCCCTCCGCACCGCCCGTGACCTGCGCCGGCGCGAGGAGCGCGAGGGCTGCGGCCAGCACCGTCCCCGCGCCCGCCCCGATCGTGCGGTGGATGCCCTTGTACAGAACGTCCCCTCTGCCACGATTGCCGCTCGCCACGATGAAGGCGGTCAGCACGACCCAGAACCAGTGCTCGCCGAAGACGAGGTTGCCGAGCAGGAAGGCCGCGGCGAGCGTGATCGCCATCTGCAGGGCCATCCGCGTGCTGGCGGGGAGGGCTCGCTTCGGTGCAGGTCGTGTGGCCTTCGGCGCAGCGGATGACGCATCCCTGCTCATCCCCCGGGTCCGTGGGGCCGGCGTGACTCCCGTCACCCTCGCGCACCACTGAACACCGAACGACACCAGCGCCACGAACAACGCAACGGCCGCGGCCCAGAGCACGAAGCCGCTCGCAGGGCCGGCTGGGGCGGGCACGACGAGCACGGTGATGAAGGGGAGAGAGACCAGGGTGCCGATGCGGGTGGCGACCGCACCGAATCTGCGGATCCAGATCGCGCCCGAGACGACGATTACGAAGAGCGTGTCGCCGACGAGCGGCACCGTGAACAGGAGAGCTGCGACGGCACCGGCCGCGATCCCGGCGACGGGAAGAACGACGAGGGATGTCAGGCGCTGCGCCATGCCCGTGCCGCTTCGCTCGGCCGTGAACGTGATGGACAGCATCACCGCGAGAACGACGACCGAGGCGCCGAGGTCGAACCGCACAGACACCAGCGCGGCGGCGACGCCCCCGATCAGCGCCGTGACATAGGTGACGGCCGCGGCGCGCAGTCGCAGCAGCCCAGGGTCGGCAAGGCTGCGGAGCAGCGTGCCGGCGGTTCGTCGCACCGTTCTATCTTGCGCGCGCGAGCCGGTCGATCGCCTCCGTGAGCACCTCGGGGGAGCATCCGATGTTGAGTCGCACGTGGCCTGCGCCCTGCTTGCCGAACGCGAGCCCGTTGTTCAGGGCGACGCGGGCACGCTCCAGCGCGACGGCGGAGGGGTCGTCTCCCCAGCCCAACTCCGTGAAGTCGAGCCAGGTGAGGTAGCTCGCGCGCGGCTCGCGGTAGCGCACACCGGGCAGCCGTTCCGCGAGGAGGGCGCCGAGCAGGCGACGGTTGTCCTCGATGGTGGCGATCACGCCGTCGAGCCAGGCGTCGCCGCACTCGAAGGCGGCGGTGGTCGCAATGCGGCCGAACAGGCTCGTGCGGGACTGCACCTCGGACGGCATGCTGCGCACGAGGCCGGTCATCCGGTCGGAGTCGGTCACGAACAGCGCGCACTTCAGGCCTGCGAGATTGAAGGCCTTGCTGGCGGAGTGCGCGGCGATGGTGTGCTCGCGGGCGGCATCCGACACCGTGAGATAGGGCGTGAAGGACGCGTCGTGGTGGGTGAGCGGGGCGTGGATCTCGTCCGACACGACCACGGCGCCGTGGCGCTCGACGACCTCGGAGAGCGCGGCCAGCGACTCGCGCGAGTGCACGAGCCCGAGCGGGTTGTGCGGGTTGCACAGCAGAACGGCCTTGGCCCCGGCCGCCAGTGCGGCGTCGACCGCGTCGAGATCGATCGAGTAGCCGTCGTCTGCGGAGTACGCGAGCGGTGCCTCGACGACTCGACCTCCGGCCTCGGGGATGAGCTCGAAGAACGGCGGATAGATCGGAGGCATGATCACCACGCCGTCGCCCGGCTTGATGAGCGCACGCAGCGCCTCGACGATCACCACGCTCACGTCGGTGGTGGTGCTCACGCGCTCGGGGTCGACCTCCCACCCCCAGTGACGCTGCGCGAAGCCGGTGAACGAGTTGGCGGTCGCGCCGCGGTCGTCCCCGATGTAGCCGGTGTCGGAGCGGGTGATCGCGGCGGTCAGGGCGGTCGCGATGGGCTCGGCGAGCGGAAAGTCCGACTCGGCGACGAACAACGGCAGCACGTCGGGCGGGAACGCTGTCCACTTCTCGCTGGTTCGGGTTCGGAGCAGTTCGAGGCTCTGGGCAGGGACGCGTTGCATTGTTTCAGGATGCCATCGGCATCCATCGGCCCATGACGCGAGCGGCGCCAGCGGTGGACCTTTCGCGTCACGGTGCCTATCGTCGGCGTCATGTGCCGCAACATTCACACTCTCCACAACTTCGAGCCGGCCGCCACCTCCGACGAGGTGAACGCCGCCGCGCTGCAGTACGTGCGCAAGATCGCGGGGACGACGAAGCCGTCGAAAGCGAATCAGGATGCCTTCGACCACGCCGTGCACGAGATCGCACACATCACGCAGCACCTCCTCGACGATCTCGTCGCCACGACGCCGCCGAAGAATCGCGAGGAGGAGGCCGCGAAGGCCAGGGCAAGGGCGGTGCGCTCCGGTCGTTACGCCGCAGCACCCGCCGCCTCCTGAGATCCCGCGCCTGAGGTCCTGCGACCTACCGCGTCGCCGCGCGCCGACTCCTGGGCTGCTCGTGTCGCTTCGTCGTCCGGAGACGACACTTAGGGCCCACATCTCGCCGGATGGCAACGAATTGTCGCCAGCT
>JBQCJQ010000568.1:0-18578 GCA_051952615.1 Humibacter sp. | reverse complement strand
CGTCAAGATCGTGGGGGGCGACACCCCCAGCAAGGACCGCCGCAGGAGCGAGCGGTCCAGCAAGCACGCGAAGGACATCATCCTGGCCGGCCTGCGGTCCGGCCTGACGGTGCGCAAGGCGTGCGAGGCCGCTCAGCGCGGCGAGAGCACGTTCGCGTACTACAAGAAGACCGACCCGAACTTCCGGGTCATGGCCGAGGCCGCCATGCAGCAGGCGGCCGAGGGCCACAAGCCCGGCCAGACGCCGGTCCCGGACTTCCCGGAGTTCTGCGAGAAGTACCTCGGGACGAAGCTGTTCTGGCACCACATGCAGTGGGTGGACCTGCTGGAGGGGCGCGAGCCCCGCGAGCTGCACCCCGTGCAGCGCTACGTGCCCGGTGAGCCGGACCAGATCCTGGTCAACACCCCACCGGAGCACTCCAAGTCCGTCACGCTCACGATCAACTACGTGACCTGGCGGATCTGCCAGGACCCGAACATCCGCATCCTGATCATCTCCAAGACCCAGGACATGGCGAAGAAGTTCCTGGTGGCGATCAAGGATCGCCTCTCGGAGAACGAGGCATATGCCCAGCTCCAGGCGGACTTCGGTCCGCCGGGCGGCTTCGCCGAAGGCGCCGCCCGCTGGGCGGCGGATGCGATCTATGTGGCCGGCCGCGACAGCGGCGAGAAGGACCCCACGGTTCAGGCGCAGGGCATCAAGGGCCAGATCTACGGCTCCCGCTGTGATCTGGCGATCATGGACGACTGCGTGGACCACACGAACCACCACGACTTCGAGGCGCAGATCGACTGGATTCAGAACCAGGTCGGCTCCCGCGTCGCGGACGCGGGGGGCCGCATGCTGCTCATCGGCACCCGGATGAACACGCAGGATCTCTACTCGGAGATCCTGAAGCCGGCGTACTACGTCGAGGGCGAGAGCCCGTGGACGTACCTGACGCAGCCGGCCGTGCTGGAGTACGCCGACGACCCGAAGGACTGGAAGACGCTCTGGCCGGCGACCAACCGGCCGCCGGTGTCCATCTCGGGCCGCAAGGCCGCGGAGGCGGCCGGCTGGCCCAGGGACGGCCTCTGGCCGATGTGGCACGGCGAGGCGCTGTCCCGCAAGCGCCGCAAGATGCGGGCCAGGAACTGGTCCATGGTCTACATGCAGGAGCAGGTGGCCGAGGACAGCGTCTTCAAGCAGGAGGACGTGCAGGGCTGCGTGGACCGCGCCCGGTACCCCGGGCGCCTGATGCCCGGCCAGTCCGGGCATCGTCGGCACGGCATGGAGGGCGTGACCGTGATCGCCGGTCTGGACCCGGCTGCCGCCGGGTACACCGCGATCCAGGTCTGGGCGCTGGATCGCCAGACCGGGGTCCGGTGGGTCCTGGAGATCGTCAACCGGCGGCAGATGCCGCCGCACCAGATGCGCGATGAGATCAAGCGCATCACCGAGCGCTACGGCGTCTCGGAGTGGCGGATCGAGAAGAACGCCTACCAGCAGAGCATCGTCCAGGATGCTCTGATCCGGGACATGCTCCATGCCCGCGGCTGCATGATCAGCCCGCACCACACGAACTCGAACAAGTGGGACTCGGACTTCGGCGTCGCCTCGATGGCCAGCCTCTTCGAAGGCTGGCGCGAGGGCCGGAACTTGATCCGCCTGCCGTCGCAGACGCAGTCGGAGCCGGTGAGGAACTTCATCGAGCAGCTGGTGGCGTGGTCGCCGGAGACCAAGGGTCTGACCGACACGGTCATGGCCGCGTGGTTCGTGGAGATCCGCTGCCGCGAGCTGATGCTCGGCGGACTGGACGAGAATCACTCGATCGTCAACGAGTTCATGGCCTCGCGCGACCGCGAGGCGCAGTTCGTCATCGACCTGGAGATGGCGCTCCAGCAGGGCGCCGTGAGCACCTGGGACGGCCGCATGGACGGCTTCTCGGGCTTCAACTGAGGGGACACCTATGGATCAGCAGCCAAGCGTCGGCCGCATCGTGCACTGGTGCCGCGACGGACAGTGCGTGGCCGCGATCATCACCGACAGCGGGGCCCTGGACCCCGTCTCGGGCAATGTGCGCCTTTCGGTCTTCGATCCGCACAGAGAAGCGCCTCGCATGGTGACCTGCGCTCCATACAGCGAGGACAAGCGCGACTACACCTGGCACTGGCCGGAGCGTGCGTGATGGCCACCCCCATGACGGCGGACCAGTTCCTGGCCGCCCTGAAGGCCGAAGGACTCCACGTCGTGGAGCACGCCGGGTGGCGTGACCACAACCGCGCCGGCCACGGCGGCTGGGGCCCGATGAACGGCGTGATGATCCACCACACCGCCGGCTCTGCCCCCGGCGACGGCAGTGTGGTCTGGTCCGGCCGCTCGGACCTGCCGGGGCCGCTGGCCCACGGCTATCTGGCCAAGGACGGCACGGTGACCATGACGGCCAACGGCCGCGCCAACCACGCCGGAGGCGGCTCTGCCGCCGTACTGGCGGCCGTGGTCGCCGAGAAGTCGCCGCTCCCGGCGACACACTTCCATGACGGCTCCAGCGGAGCCGTGGACGGCAACGCGCACTTCTACGGCCTGGAGATCAGCAACCTGGGCAACGGCAAGGACCCATTCCCGGCGGCGCAGTACGACGCCGCCGTGCGATGGGCGGCAGCCATCTGCCGCCATCACGGCTGGTCGGCCCGATCGGTGATCGGGCACAAGGAGTGGTCCGACTGGAAGGACGATCCGTCCTTCGACATGAACAAGTTCCGCTCCGACGTGGCCGCGTGCCTCGCGGCCACGCCCGGCACCTGGGGCGCCTCCAAGGCGCCTTCGGCGCCCACGCAGACGACGAAGGAGGGCGCCGCGATGCTGAGCGACGCGGACGTGAAGAAGATCGAGGATGCGGTTTTCGCGAGGATGACGAGCCCGGACGGCCGCAACCGCATCGCGCAGGCGGTTCTGTGGGGCGCCAACAAGGCGCTGGACGAGAACACCGCCCTGCCGGCGGCCAGCGACGATCCGACTGGGCTCGTGGCGCAGATCCTGGCCCTGCGGGCGACCGTGCGGAAACTGCGCACTCCGCAGCAGTGATAGCACTTTTCTGCTAGCAGATCGGGTATAAAGGGCGCAGGGAAGGGAGGTGCCGCGTGGCCGACATGGCGACCATCGTGCGACGGGTGCAGAGCCTGCGTGCGAATCACGCGGAGCGCGACGCGCGGCACCAGACCGTCTACGACGTGCGCGCAAACAAGATCGACCGGGTTCAGCCCGGCTCATTGCCGGACGCCTGGCCGAAGCCCATCGTGGCCAACGCCATCGACACTGCGGCGCGGCAGCTCGCCGAGAACCTGGCGCCGCTGCCCAGCATCAACTGCGCCACTGGCGTGACGACCTCGGACCGCGCGAAGAAGTTCGTCGCGAAGAAGACGAAGATCGCGTACTCCTTCGTCATCGACTCGGCCCTGAAGGCCAAGATGCCGCAGGGCTGCGACTGGTACCTGACCTACGGCAGCCTGCCGATGATCGTGGAGCCCGACTTCAAGGAGGGCAAGCCGCGCATCCGCTTCGACAACCCGCGCGGCAGCTACCCGCAGTTCGATCTGTGGGGCAACGTCATCGCGTACGCGAAGGTGTACCGCGAGCGCGCAGGCGAACTGGCGGCCAAGTTCCCGGCTGCGGCCAACCAGATCTACGACGTGAACTACGCCGGGCAGCGCACGATCTCCGATGACGCGCTACTGGAAGTCGTGAAGTACATCGACGGCGATGTGTCGCTGCTCTACCTGCCCGAGCGCAAGAACTACCCGCTGCTCCAGGCGGACAACCCCCTGGGCAAGTGCCCAGTGCGTATCGCCGTCAAGCCCAGCTATGACGAGCAGGACCGCGGTCAGTTCGATGACGTGATCTATCCGCACCTGGCCAGGGCCCGCATGGAGATGCTGGCCCTGGAGGCGACGCAGCAGGCGGTGCGTGCGCCGCTGGCGCTGCCGTCCGACGTGCAGCGCATCTCCTTTGGCGACAACGCAGTTGTCAGGACAAGCAGCCCCGAAAAGATCAGGCGCGTCGGCCAGGACATCCCGGTCGTAGCCTTCCAGGAAGGCCAGGTGCTGGCCGAAGAGGTGCGCGCCGGCACGCGCACCCCGGCCAGCGCCACCGGCGATGTCAGCGCCAGCATCATCACCGGACAGGGCGTCAACGCCCTGAACGGTGGCTATGACATCCAGATCGCCACTGGCCAGACGGCCATCGGCTACGCGCTGGAGCAGGCGCTGGCGCTCTGCTTCGAGATGGACGAGAAGTTCTGGCCGGAGGCCAGGAAGACCGTCACGGGCGTGATCAACGGCACGCCCTTCCAGGAGACCTACGTCCCCGGCAAGGACATCCGCGGTGACTACCGCGTGTCGGTGACCTACGGCTTTGCCTCGGGCATGAACCCCAACCAGGCCCTGGTCTTCCTGCTCCAGCTCCGCGGAGACCAGTTGGTCTCCCGGGACTTCGTGCAGCGCCAGCTGCCCATGGACATCGACGTGACCGCGCTGCAAGCGCAGATCGATAACGAACAGGTCACGGACGCTCTGAAGCAGGGCATCTTCGGGATGCTCTCCTCGGTCGGGATCATGGCCCAGCAGGGCATGGACCCGACGCAGATCCTGCGCAACGCCGCCCAGATCGTCGCCCTTCGCGAGAAGGGCGTACCGATGGATCAGGCGATCCTCCAGACCTTCGAGGCCCCTCCGCCGCCGTCCCCCGCGGCCGGAGGCCCGAGTGCCCCGGGCGGTGAGGGCCAGCCCGGGGCACTCATGGGACAGAACCCGACCACGGGTTCGCCGTACGGCGTGGCCGCCGGCCAGGCCCAGATGGGGCCGGGCGGGCGCCCGCCCCACCAGCAACAGCATGCCGGGCTCACCGGTTCGGGCAAGCCCGACCTAGCGGCCTCAGTGAGACGGAGTGTCCCGGCATGAGTGAGTGCAAGAAGTGCGGTCGCGAGGGCGGCGGTCACTGGATCGGATGCGCCGAGGTTCTGGGCGTAGAGAAGAAGTACGACTGGAACGGCGGCCAGGAGCCGAACCCGCTCGGCGCCGCCGTCAAGGAGCTACTGGGCTGCGAGTTCGACGGCTGCACCGAGCCGCGCAAGAGCGCGGACAAGCGCGTGAAGTTCTGTGAGTTCCACAGCATCCCGAAGAACAGGAAGTGATCACGATGGCGGACACCGGCTTCTCCGGGGACCCGTTCCACGAGGGCACAGCCAAGCCCATGCAGGGCCTAAAGGGCGACATGATCGGCCCGCACACGCAGATGCCCATGACCTCCGAGGCCATGACCAACCCGCGCTCCGCGGCGACCGACAACATCCAGGGCCACTGGAACGACTTCGAGGCGCCGACCCCGGCGCCGACCGGCAGCAACGACAAGAACGCGGCCCACTGACCCAGATCCCCATTGGGGATCTGGCCAGAACCACAAGGAGGAGCTGTGGCCAACGGCCACGGGGGTTCTCGGACCCCCAGCTCCCCCGCCCCGGTCTCCGGGCCGGGGGCTTTGTCGAAGAGAACGGACGGCGGGCCGTCCCAGCCCATGCGCGTCCCCGCCGGGGGCGCGTACGGTGACGCCACGCAGCTCCAGCAGACGGAGCAGGGCGCCCCGATGGGCGCCACGCCTGGTGGTGACCAGGCGATGCCCGCCAGCCTCCTGGCGGGCCTGTCGATCCCGACAGGGCCCGGCTTCGGCGAGCCGACGCAGCAGCCGGACGTGCCGGTCACGGACGGCGCTGCCGGAGGGCCGGGCGCCGGCCCGGAGGCCCTGGGCCTGCCGGTCCAGCAGGACCAGGACATGCAGGCGCTCCAGGCGTACCTGCCGGTGCTGGAGCACATGGCGAACCAGCCGGGCGCCAGCGCGGCTGCGCGCAACATGGTGCGTGCGATCAAGGGACAGGTGGGCGCCTGATGGACTGGTTCACGCGCCTGGGCGCGATGTATCAACTGCTCAATGACACCCCTGCGCTCGCGCAGGACTTCGCTCTGCGCGGCCCGCAGAGCGACCTGGGCTACACGCTGGCGTACGCCGCGCAGAACACGCAGGCGGACATCGACGTGTACCCCGCCGACATGCAGACCCTGGCGGGCTAACGTGGGCCTTGGGAGTTTCCTCAAGGATGTCGGTGGCGGCATCGCCACCGGCATCGACGCCACCGCCAAGGGCTTGAACTGGATCGACCGCGCAGGCGGTCTTAATCCGTTCCACCAGGAGCCGGCGTCGGCGTCGGACGCCGACAAGCAGAAGTACAACGGGCCCATCGGCAACGCGCTGTCCCACCAGGTGGAGACAGCCTCGCGGGCGCTGAATTGGGTCTACGACAACGGGATCTCCCAGCCGATCTCGACCGCCCTCATGGCGGGCGAGTTGCCGAACGGCCCGTTCAGCGCCCACAACTGGGCCGTGGCGTGGCACGCCGCCAACAACATCAGCCCGGCGCAGGCTCTCTTTCTGGACAAGAATCAGACGCAGAAGGCCGTCAACTCGCCCCTGGACTACTACAAGCCCGACTCGGCCTACCTGCCGCCGGGCTTCGATCAGCTCCCGCAGGACCAGCAGCGTGAGCTGCTGAAGAAGGCGGGCATGCCCGCCGTGGGCAACGCGTACATCAACGAGCTGCGCCAGTCGAGCAGCATGTACAAGTACGCCACCGGCGTGGGCGACTTCGCCCTTCGCTGGTGGGGCGACCCGGCGGTCATCGCCGGGTCGAATCTCGGCAAGATGCGCGCTGCGCGCCAGGTGGTGCGGCGCCCCGCCGAAGGCTGGTCGCCGGGCGACATCGACAAGCTGATGAACAGCTCGAAGATGTCCAAGGCCATCGACTTCATCTGGCAGAACCGCGAGAACCCGCAGCTGCTGAACAACCTCTCGATGGCGCGCAACAGCGCGCTGGGCCCGCGCTTCGGCGCCATCGCGTCCACGCTGAAGTCGCCGGACGAAGTCCACGACTTCCTTCGCGTGACGCTCGGCGACGTGGACGCCATCGAGCGCCTTCAGTACAAGAACCTGCTGGCCGGCAACCGCATCGCGCAGGACACTGCGCGCCTGCCGCAGCTGGATCTCATGGCCACGCGCTTCGACGCGCAGGGCTCCGTTCGTGCACAGCAGTACGCGAAGATGACGCGCGACCAGATGGAGCAGTCCAACGCGCGGATCAACGCGGATGAGGCCCTGGTGGGCCGCTACAACCAGATCCTGGACCATGCCCACGAACTGGACCAGCTGAACCTGTCGCGCTGGAGCTTCGCTCGGGCCCAGGCCGCCACCGACGCGCAGGCGGCCTACCGCGCCCGCGCCGCCCGTGGCGGCAAGGCGGGGCGCGTCGTCTCGGTGACACCGACGCCGCTCCTCTCGCGCGCCGGCTCGCAGCCGGCGCCCGTCGAGCTGGGCTTCAGCAAGACCGTGCTGCACGGCGCCGGCGACTTCTTCTCCACGCCGGTGACGCTCGTGCGTTCCTTCGCGAATGCACGGCCCAACGGGTACATGCGCATCGACGACATCGACCGCGATTCCATCGCGGAGCTGCGCGGGCACCTGGCCCGCATCCCGGGCATCAGCAACCAGGCCCGGTTGAACATGCTCAACGAGTACCTGAAGACCACCACCGAGGGCGAGCGCACCGCGCTGCTGAACGAGATCGGCCGCATCGGTGCGGCCAAGGTGGCGGAGAAGCACGGCCTGGATCCCCAGGCCGGACTGGAGATCTACCAGGAGCACCTATCTCGCAAGGCTGGCGAGATCGACAACATGAAGCGCTACAGCGCCGCCCGGGTCCCCGCCGAAGGTGGCGCACGGGCGCTCCACGTAGACGAGTTCACTGTCGATGGCGGCAAGGTCGTGGTGCACCCGAACACGGTCACCAAGCTGGCGAACGACCACGTCTTCCAGGATCTCGGCGAGATGGACAAGGTGCTGGCCCGGCACAGCTCGGCGCTGCGCGCCATCCGTACATCACGACTTGGTAACCCTGACTGGATCTCGGACGCCGCCGACTACCTGACGCGCCTCTTCAAGTTCGGCACGTTGTTCCGCCTGGGCTACATCCCTCGCGTGGCGAGCGATGACCTTGCGGGCCAGGTGGCCCGCCTGGGCGCCTGGAACATGGCGGCTCGCGCCGGCTGGGGCGTGCGCAATGGCGCAACCAATGCCGCCATGTGGCTTCAGAAGCCCTTCACGGCGGCGACGGGCGAGACCGCCCGCAATGGTGTGATGTACGCCGAAGAGAAGCTGGCGCAGCTCAAGGCGGACACCGAGGCTCTGCGATCGGAGATCGCCACCCGCAAGGGACCGGATGCCGCAGATGTACGTATCCGCCAGCAGCGCCTGGAGCGGGCGAAGCTCAAGCAGCAGCGCATGCTGGCCAGCGCTCCGCCGGAGCGCCACGCCGCCATGCAGCGCTTGGTGGATCGCTACGCGGCAGCGCTGGACGACGCGAAGGCGTCGCTGTCCACGGCAGCGGGTGACCGCGTCACCCGCCTGGCGGACATGGAAGCCCACCAGGGCTTCCTGGAGCACTACCGCGACCTTCAGCAGAAGGTCGTCAGCGACGCGGAAGCGAAGCTCAAGGCACCGAAGCGCATGCAGGGCAACCAGCCCGTCAAGCTCGGGGGCGGCGTCACCGCCCCGGCCGCCTTTGGCAGCAAGGAGGGCGAGTACTACCAGACCCAGATCACCGCCGATGAGGCGCTGGGGCAGATATTCGCCACCAACAAGCAGCTGGTGCACGGGCACCTGATGCGGTCCTTCGACCATGGCGGCAAGGTCATCAGCGCCTCCCAGGATGAGGCGCTGCACCTGAAGTCCTGGGCTGCCGCGATCAACAACCAGATCATGCAGGACCCGCTTGCGGTGCAAGCGGTCCGCGGCGCGAACGTCGCCGACATGACGAAGTGGCTCACCTCCACAGCCGAAGGCCGTTCCTACGTGCGCCGCATCGGCCTGAAGGTGACGCCAGCCGAGGAGCTGGCGAATCGGGCGTGGCACGAAGTGGATCAATACCTGCCGACGCCGGATATCAGGGCTGCCGCCCTGGAGGACGGCGGAGTGACCTCGGACTTTCTTGGCAAGGCGACCAAGCAGATTGAGCGGCCCGACGTGCACACGGGCCAGGTTGGGCAGTCTCAGACCCGCTATCGGCGGGCCCTCGATGACGTGGTCTCCGCATGGTTCAACATCGCCGCGATGATGCCGGCGAACCGACTGAGCCGGCACCCGCTGTTCAATCAGCTCTACGAGGGCCACCTGAACATCATCAAGAACCAGCTCCAGAAGGCCGGGGCGTACGACACCACGGCCTCCGGCGTGGAGCAGATGGCGCACTCGGCGCGGCGCCTGGCGCTGCGCGACATGCGCAAGCTCGTGTTCGACATCGCCCATAGGAGCGACGCCAGTGCGGCGCTGCGCTTCGTGGCGCCGTTCATGACGGCGACCAACGAGTCCTTCCAGCGCTGGGCGCGCATCATCGCCGACCGCCCTCAGGTGGTCGGCTACGCCAACGACCTGTTCAATGCGCCGATTGCGGCCGGCGCGATGCAGGACGCAGATGGCAACCACGTGGCCAGGGACGGCTACTCGTACACGATCGACCCGAAGACCGGCAAGGCCGTGAAGAAGCTCGTCCCGAAGTCCGAGCGGTACATTGTCGGCCGGGTGCCGAGGTGGCTGATCAAGTCGCCCATCGGCGTCGCGATGGGCGTGGAGCCCGCCAGTGGCAAGTTTCGCCTGTCGCAAAACAGTGCAAACCTGGTCACACAGGGAGATCCCTGGTTCAATCCGGGCACAGGACCTATCGTCCAGATCCCGGTGAATGCGCTGGTCAAGGACAAGCCGAAGGCGGCCGAGCTGGCTCGGCACCTCCAGATCCTGCCCTTCGGGCCGCAGAACGGCGGCCCGTTCGGCACGGGCCCCGCCGGTGAGGCGGCCTCGTTCTTCCTGCCCAGCACGGTGAAGAACTTCCTGACCAGCTTCGACACCTCGGATGAGCGCTATCAGGCCGTCAAGCTCCAGATCATGCAGCGTGCCGCGTACGAGCACGAGAACCTGGGCAAGCCGATGCCCTCAGCGAAGAAGATCGCCGACATGACCAGGAACTACTGGCTGTTCAGTGCGGCCAGCGCGTTCATGCAGCCGATGGCGACGCAGAAGGCGGACAAGTACCAGTTCTACCGGGACCAGTACAACGCCCTGCGGCGCATCAACCCGCTGACCGCGGATGACGAGTTCCTGAAGCGCTACAGCGAGAGCTACTTCATCTTCGCCCAGTCGCAGTCCAAGAACGAATCGGGCATCCCGGCCACGGCCAAGGCCGTGGAGCTGTCCAAGAAGTACGGCCATCTCATCGAGGCGAACCCCGAGCTGGGCGCTCTGGTCGTGGGCCCGGAGGGCGACGGCCCCTTCTCGCCGGAGGTGTACTCCTACCAGCTCAACACGCCGCTGACGCCCGGCGGGGCGGAGATGCAGCGGACCAAGATGTCCGCTGCCGACGCCATGACCGAGAATCAGCGCCGGCTGGGCTGGTCGAAGTACACGGCCGTGATGAATGACCTGAACGCCAAGCTCCGCAACCGCGGCCTGAAGTCGTTCAACGACAAGGGCGCGGAGGATCTGAGCCTGACGAAGAAGGCGATCACGGCCATGTGGTCGCAACCGCTGCTGCCGGACGGCAGCCCGAACCCGTACTACAACGACGCATGGTCGAAGGACTTCAGCTCGTACGACTCGCTGAAGTACGACCGGCTGATCCCGGGCCTGACCAGCGTGGCGAACAGCGAGCTGGCCGACGATCCGAACCGGAGCGACCTGAGGTCGCTCAAGACGTACTTGCTGGCCCGCACTGCGGTGAACATGATCCTCCAGCGCCGCGCCGCCGCGGGCGGCAAGAAGACGTTGACGGCCCAATCGAACGCCGACATGGCCCACGCCAGGCCGCGCATAGTGGATTTACAGATAGAGAAAGACCCCCGCTTCGGGGACCTGCACTCGCGCTACCTGGCGCGAGACATGAACTACGACAACTCCGAGCAGCAGCAACTGGAGGCGGCGTGACCATCAGCAAGGGCGGCACGCCGACCCCAAGCACCACGACATCCCCCGGCGCCGCCGGGCTGTCGCCCGGCGAGTCCAGCACGGTCCAGAACTTCATGCAGCAGTTCCAGGCGGCCCAGGGCGCCGGCACAGGGAAGGTCTGGATGCCCGGCGTGGGCGGGCAGGGCCCGCTGCCTCCGGGCGCTCCTCCGAGCGCCCGGCAGTTCGCGGGCGGCTGGATGTCCGCCGACGACGCCGAAGGCGCGTACCTGAACTGGTCGCAGAAGACCCGGGACGACTTCCGGGCCAAGGGCCTGCTCTCCGGCCTCCTGACGGCCGGAGCGGGCGACCTGGAGGCGTACAGCCTCTGGCAGTCCCTGGTCAAGCAGAGCAGCCTCTACGGGGCTCAGGGCAAGGCCGTGAGCCCCATGGACATCCTGTCCGGCTATGTGAAGGCGAACTCCAGCGGCGGCTGGATCAAGCAGGGCGACTTCGAGATCAACCCGGTCACGGGCGAGAAGCGCTACATCGGGCCGAGGTTCAAGACCACGACGCAGGTCAACGCCAATCTCTCCGACCCGGCAACCGCTCGGGCCATCGCCACACAGCTCTTCCAGCAGCTGCTGGGCCGCGACCCCGGCCAGGGGGAGATCGCGGCCTACGCTCAGGCGCTGGCGCAGAGCGAGGCGCAGAATCCGAGCACCACGACCACCACCACGCAGTACGACTCGACCACGGGTGACCCCACCGGCTCCAGTTCGGTGACCACGGGCGGCATGACCGATCAGGGCCGGGCCCTGCTCGCCTCGGACGAGATCAAGAAGAAGGCGGAGTACGGCGCCACGCAGGCGGCGACGACCTACATGCAGGCACTTCAGCAGGCCGTGGGGAGTGGCTGATGTCCAACATCAACAGCCAGACGCTGGTGGACTACGCCCGCCAGTTCCTCGGCACGCCCTACGTGTGGGGCGGCAATTCGCTGTCGTCGGGCGTGGACTGCTCGGGGCTCGTCCAGCAGGTCTACGCCCACTTCGGCATTCAACTGCCCCGCGTGACCTACCAGCAGATCACGCAGGGCGCGAACGTGCCCGTGGACAAGCTCCAGGTCGGAGACCTGGTCTTCTTCGACACCGAGCCGAAGAAGGGTGCCGACCACGTCGGCATCTACATCGGTGGTGGCAAGTTCATCCACGCGCCCCACACGGGCGACGTGGTCAAGATCAGCTCCCTGGCCGACTCGTACTACATGAACCGCCTGATGGCGGCTCGCCGCGTCAGCGGCGTGTCTGGTACTCCGGACACCGCCTTGGCGGCCGGCGCAGTGGCGCCTGCCCCGGTGGCGAAGCTGTCGGCCGATGAGCTGGCCGACCAGTACGGCATGAGCTACGCGTTCTTCAAGTCCCAGCCGGAGCTGATGGGCCTGCTCAAGCAGGCGGTCTCGGGGCAGTGGACACCGGATGTGTTCACGGCCCACCTGAAGAACACGAAGTGGTGGCAGAACAACTCCGAGTCCGCCCGTAAGGCGCAGGTCCAGGCGAAGACGGATCCCGCGACGTACAAGGCATCCCTCGCCGCGGCAGCGGCGCAGGCACAGGACCTGGCCGTCAAGGCGGGCGCGATCCTGAGCGCCAAGCAGGTGCAGCAGCTGGCGAAGAACCTCGTGGACTACCAGTGGGACGAGGCCCAGGTGAACAACTTCCTGGGCCAGTACGTCAACTTCACCGACAACCACGTCCTGGGCGGCCAGGCGGGCGCCGCCGCCAAGCAGATCACGCAGTACGCCTACGCTCAGGGCCTCCAGGTCCCTGAGCAGACCGTGAAGAACAACGCCGCGTACCTCGTGCGCGGACTCACGACCATGCAGGACATTCAGAATGGCCTGCTCCAGCAGGCCGTGAGCACGTACCCCGGCTTCACGGAACAGCTCCAGGGCGGAGCCACGATGCGCGACATCGCGCAGCCGTACATCCAAATGACGGCCCAGGAACTGGGCCTGCCGGAGACGGATGTCGATGTCTGGCACCCGAAGGTGCGGGCCGCGCTCAACGCGGCCGACCCGAAGGGCCAGCCCGCACCGCTGGACCTGGCGTCCTACCGGACGATGCTGCGCTCGGATCCTGCGTGGCGTAAGACGCAGGGGGCGCAGACGCAGGTCATGGCCGTGGGACACCAGGTGCTGGCCAGCATGGGGCTGGTCGCATGAGCGTGACCTTGGAGCAGTTGCTCGCGGGCATCCGCCAGGTGGAGTCCGGTGGACGCTACAGCGTCGTGAACTCCATCGGCGCCGTGGGCGCCTATCAGGTCATGAAGGCCAACATCCCGGAGTGGACCAAGAAGGCGCTCGGGCACAGCCTGACTTGGCAGCAGTTCCGGGACTCGCCTTCGGCGCAGGACAAGGTAGCCCAGGTCATCCTGGGCGGCTACTACAAGAAGTACGGCGCCGCAGGTGCGGCGTCGATGTGGTTCAGCGGTCAGCCGAACGCGAACAGCTCACGCTCTGACGGTGGCAACACCGTCAGCCAGTACGTGGCCAAGGTGCTGGCCGCCGCGGGAGCGGGCGGCACTGGCGTAGGGGAGGGATCCGTGCCGGTCACGCCGAAGCTGAGCGATGCGGAGCTGGCCGCTCAGTACGGCCTCAGCTCCGCCCTGATCAACTCCAGCTCGGAGTTGAAGGCGCTCTTCAAGAAGGCCGTGGCCGGCGGCTGGTCCGCCGACCGCTTCACCGCGAGCCTGAAGAACACCAAGTGGTGGTCCACACAGCCGGACTCGCTCCGGCAGTACATCACCCTCCAGTACACCGACCCGGCGACCTGGAAGCAGAAGCAGGACCAGGCCGCGTACGACCTGAACGCGTTGGCAGTTCAGGTCGGCCTGGGCAACCAGATCTTCCAGGCGGGGCCCAACAAGGGCCACGCCAATGGCCTGCTTCAGCAGGCGATCTACAACTCGCTCGCGCTCGGCTGGTCCGATGCGCGGATCAAGGACTGGTTCGGAGCCCGTGTCGCCACACATGGCGGCATGATGTGGGGCGACGCCGGGACGGCGTTCGACCAGATCCACTCTCTGGGCTACCTGAACGGCATGAAGTACACCGGCTGGGCGGTCAACGAGGCCCGCAACATCGCCGCCGGGCGGTCAACGATCGAGGAAGCCGAGGCGCACATCCGCCAGGAGGCGGCTGCCAAGTACAGCGCCTTCGCCACGCAGATCAAGGCTGGCCAGAACGTGATGGACCTGGCCAGCCCCTACATCCAGTCCGTGGCGAAGATCCTCGAAGTTCCCGACAGCACCGTGGACCTGTTCAACAGCCATGTTCAGAAGGCCATGACCAGCAACAAGGCTGGTCAGGCCATGTCGATCTGGGACTTCGAGAACAGTCTTCGGCAAGACCCGGCCTGGAAGAAGACGCAGAACGCGCAGGACAACAGCATGCAGGTTGCGCATCAGGTGCTGACTCAGTTCGGGATGGTGTTTTAGGTGAGTACGCCCGTTTACGTCACCGCGTCGCCGATTACCGGCGTCACCATGACGGACCGGAAGCCCGCGTCCGCGGGGCCCCCTCCGCCCAACTTCGCCGATCAGCTGACCGGCGCCAGCCGGGATGCCTTCGTGGCGCTGAACAGCCTGTTCAGCAGCTATGGCCTGGAGTCCCTGGCTCCGAAGATCTTCTCGTACATCCAGAACGGGTACAGCGCGGACACGATTGCGCTGCTTCTCCAGGACACCGCCGAGTACAAGCAGCGCTTCGCGGGCAACGAGCTGCGCAAGAAGGCCGGGCTTGCCGTGCTGAGCCCGGCGGACTACCTGGCCACCGAGGCGAGCTATCGCCAGATCATGGCGAGCGCTGGGCTCCCGCCCAGCTTCTACGACTCGCCCTCGGACTACGCAAACTGGATCGGCGGCGACGTGTCGCCGACCGAGATCAAGTCCAGGGTGGATCTGGCGACGGCCGCCACTACGGCGGCCGATCCGTACCTGAAGCAGCAGCTCGCCGCCTTCTATGGCGTCGACGAGAGCCACCTGACGGCGTACTTCCTGGACCAGACGAAGGCGCTGCCCCTGCTCCAGAAGCAAGAGGCAGCCGCCACGCTGGGTGCCGAGGCAGCCCGGCGAGGGCTGCTCTCCGATCCGAACCGGATGATGGACTACGTCAACCAGGGCTTCAGCCAAGGCCAGGCGGCCCAGGGCTTCCAGCAGGTCGCAGACGAGCTGCCGAATCTTCAGGCGCTCGCCGAGCGCTTCGGCACGGCCTTCGGCCAGGCCGAAGAGGAGTCCACGGTGTTCGGCACGAACACCAGCGCGCTGACGAAGAAGCGCGGCCTGGCGTCGCAGGAGCGCGCCATGTTCGGCGGCAACGCTGGCAGCGCGGCAGCCGGCCTCTCGGCCGGGTATCGTGCTACGTAAGCGCTGACCCGGAGCCGATGCTCCGGCTAGGCACTTTCCGCATTGCTCCCCGCCGTCCTCCGGGACTGGCGGGGCTTTGCCCAGCCTTAGCCCCCAGGTCACTCCTGGGGGCTTCGTGCTTCTCCGGCCATGTACCAGAGCCTCCACGCCGCAGCAGCGGCAAGGGCGGCCACGATGGGGCCGCCAACCTTGTTGCCCATGGTCCAGATGCTGGCGATCTCCCCGATCGCCAGCAGGGCCAGGAGGATTCCGGCCCAGATCATCAGTGCACGCTTCATGGCTCCCCCTCGACTTCGGTAGCCGGAGCGTAGCAAGGGGTGACCGCTAGCCATAGTGCTAGCGCTTTTGCGCTAGCAGATGGTGCATACTGCGTATAGCCAGAGATCCACCGGCCCTCTGGTCAGCAGAAGTCCGGGAGTGGAGCGCGAACCCGATCCCCAGCGGGTGAGCAGGCCACGCAGACGAGGGAGATGCAGTGAGCAACTACGGCTTTGGCGAAGAGACCGACCCGACTGGCGAGACGGCTCCGACCGAGCAGGGACCCAAGTGGTACCGCGAGGGACTGGAAAAGCTCTCGGGACAGATCGCGGAGATCAAGGCGGAGAACGACCGCCTGAAGGCCGAGCAGGCGAAGCAGGCCGTGAAGGACACGCTCACTGCGCAGGGCTACGCCCCCCAGGTCGCCGACCTGTACACGGGCAAGCCCGAAGGGCTGAACGACTGGCTCAGCGCCAACGGCGCGCTGTTCGTCAAGAACGGCGAAGCCGCGGGCGAGCAGGGCGGAGCCCCCACGGGGCCGCCGGCCACGACCGTCAGCCAGGAGAGCCAGGCAGCACAGGCGGCTTTCAGCGCCGCCGGCAGCGGCGCCGCCTCCGGCCTGTCCGGAGACGACCAGCTGGTCGCCCGCATGAATGCGGCCCAGACTCCGGAGGAGCTGGACGCCATCATGCGCGAGGCTGGCAACCGCATGGTGTGACCTCGGCTCTCTCGCCCCCCTGACTTCTGCGGACCCCTGAGAGGGTGAGAGACCCATGGCCAACGTGTACACAGACACGTCGGCGATGTCGAACACAGTCCAGACTGCGTACGACAAGCGCTTCGAGTTCGCCCTCCGGGCGAACCCCATGTTCCGTCCGCTCGCGGACAAGCGTCCCGAGCAGCTGACCAGCCCCGGTCAGTCCATCGTGCTCCAGCTCTACAGCGACCTGGCGACCGCCACGACTCCGCTGACGGAGACCACGGACCCCGACGCGGTTGCGATCAGCAACCCGACCGGCCCGACGCTGACCATCAACGAGTACGGCAACGCGGTGTTGCGCACCCGCAAGCTCAACCTCGTCTCGCTGACCGACGTGGACCCGGCCATCGCGAACATGGTCGCGTACAACGCCGCGGACTCGATCGACGTGGTCGTCCAGACCGAGCTGCGCGGCGGCTCGAACCTGGTTCAGATCAAGAACGGCGCGATGACGTACGTCACCAACGCCACTTCTTCGACCGTGGCCACCACGATGGTCTCCACCGTCACCTCCGGCGTGGCCACGGACGGCATCACCTCCCGCGCCATCCGGCTGAGCGTCGCGAAGCTCCGCACCAACAAGGCCGTCCCCAAGCGGGACTCCATGTTCGCCGGGTTCATCCACCCGGAGGTCAGCCACGATCTCCGGCAGGAGACCGGCTCCGCCGCCTGGCGTGACCCGCACGTGTACTCGGCCGCCGGCAACATCTGGGCCGGCGAGATCGGCGCCTACGAGGGCGCCTTCTGGATCGAGTCGCCGCGGTGCTACCAGGCCCTGGACGCCGGCTCCGGCGACAACAGCGTGCGGCGCTTCCGTACCTACATCGCCGGCCAGCAGGCGCTGGCCGAGGCTGTGGCCGAAGAGTTCCACGTCGTCGCGGGTCCGATCACGGACAAGCTCGGCCGCTTCCGGCCGCTGGGCTGGTACGGCGTGGCCGGCTGGAAGCGCTACCGCGAGGCCGCGCTCGTCCGGATCGAGACCACGTCGAGCATCGACGCCACCTGATCCGTGACCACCTGGAGCTTCACGCCCCCCGTCATAGACGAGGCGCCGGCCGGACAGGGCCGGCTCCTGGTCCGATACAAGCTGACCCGGGGCGTGTCGATCCTGGAAGGGCCTCCCGGCACGTTCCGGGAGGCCCGCTACCCGTCGCAGGACGAGGTGGCTGCGTCGCAGCCGCACTTCTTCCAGGGCGGCCACGTCTATGACGTGGACGACGACCTGAAGGCCGCGCTGATCGCGGCCGGGATCGGCGTCACCGACGCCAACTTCAGCACTTCAGAGATCCAGGTTCGCCCCGGCTTCGGAGCCGGGGGATTTGGAGAGGGCGGGTTCGGTATATGAGCTTCATCCGGATTGCCGATGGCACCGAGGACTGGGGCAAGCCGCTCAACGACGCCCTGGAGGCGCTGGACGAGGGCCTGACGGCCCACACCACGGCAACGGATCCCCACGGGGATCGCGCCTGGGCCAGCGACAGCTTCGTGCCGCTGGCGCTGGTGGACCTGAACTCGTACCTGTCCACCACGCCCTTCTACGCCGCTCACCGCGGCAGCGGCGGGGAGTTCCCCGAGCACACACTCACGGCGTACACCGCCGCCGCTGGCGGCGGAGCCAAGGCCATCGAGGTCAGTGTGCAGATCAGCGCCGATGGCGTGCTGTTCTGCATGCATGACAACGACTTGACCCGGATCACCGGCGGAACGTGGACGACGAACCCCAACGTGTGGACGTGGGCGGCGCTGCGCAACGCGGTGCAGGTGGACCAGCGGGCCCTGCTCGGGGCCGGCTGGGCCACGCAGCCGCTCACCACGCTCAAGGAAGTCCTGGATCGTTTCTTCGGGAAGGTCATCATCTTCCTGGAGGGCAAGGCGTCCGCCTCGATCGTGCCCCTCCAGAACATGCTGCTGCGCTACCCGAGCCCTGAGAACAGCATCATCTGGAAGAACTACTACACGAACAACAGCTTCCCGTGGGCGAAGGCCCACGGCTTCACCACGTGGGCGTACACCGACCCCACGACAACCATGGCGCAGATGGACGCCGTGGACTCGGTGGTGGACTTCTGGGGCGTGCCGTGGGAGGCCACGGACGCCCAGATCCAGGCGGTCGTGGCCCGCGGCAAG
>JBQCJQ010000567.1:0-2916 GCA_051952615.1 Humibacter sp. | reverse complement strand
CGAGCCATCGTGACGACTCCTCTGTGTGGCGACGCAGCCGCGCGAGCGCCGCTCGACGGTCGCCCCAGAGCAGGTCGTGCCGCGCCAGAACGTGGTGGATGACCGAGCTCCAACTCGGCTCGAAGTTCTGCATCAGCCACTGCGGGTCGAGACTCCCGGTGTCGGCGAGCGAATGAAGCGACTCGGTCGCTGAAGCCTGGTCCAGCGTCGTGATGCCCTTGGCCAGATCGAGGAGACCGAGGTTCAGGCCCAGCTGCGACCGCAGCCACTCGGAGCGCTCCGGGTGACCCGGCATGCGCTTCCTCCAGCGCTCAGCCTCGAGCGTGTCCCCGCCGAGGGCGGCGATCAATGCCAGCTTGGAGGCCGCCCCGGCTCCGATGTGCGCTCGTGAGGACTCCGGCGCTCGCTCATAGGCCTCGATGAGACTGGATCGGGCGCCCGAAAGGTTCGACCCGAACATGCGAGTGATGCCGATCTGCAGCAACCCGACCGGAATCTGCTCGCGAATGTCGGCAGGTCGCGTGATCCGCCCCGACATGATCAGAGACTCGGCGATGTCAGCGTAGAACGACGCTTGCGGAAAACCGCCGCTGATGCGGTGTGCCACCATCAACGCGATCGCCGTGCCGAGAGCATCCGACAGGCCCTCGCTCCGAGCGATGTCGAGCAACTCGTGCCGTTCCTCGGGGAACGGTGCCGGCGGCGACGGCAGCTCGACTCGATGGCCGATGCGCGGCTGCCGGAAGCGGATGCACTGAATCGCGAACCACCGCGGGTCCTGCTCGCCTATCTCCGGCGGTATCAGCAGGAGGGCGCGATCCATCTCGGTGATGCCGACCTCGAGGAGCGATCCCCAATGCCGGAACAGCAGCCGAGCAGCCTCCGGCCAGTCCGCGCTGTCGAGCGCACTGCGCAACAGCACGACCGCGTCGTGTCCCTCCACGGAACCCCCCGAAGACGCTCGTCCGGAAGGCGACCGAAGGCGAGCAAGACGAGAATACGCCCTGGTCCGCGCGGTACATCGGTTCGGGCGTTCCGGCGTTGCGGGTCAGTCGGCCGGGCCGGCTGGCTCTAGCTGAGCCGGGTACGGACTGCGGCGAGCAGCTCGTCCGAGATCGGGGTGCCGACCGTGGCGCGGGCGAGTTCGACGGCGCCGATCATCATGGCGACCTCGGCGAGGGCATCCTGGCGCGCTTCGTCGCTTGTGTCGCCAGCCCGCTGACGTGCCCTGACGAGGTCGTCGATCGCGGTGCGGATGCCGTCGCCGAGCGGTCCGGCAGGCGTGTGGGCGGTCTCGCCGGCCAGTGCAGCGACGACGCATCCGTCGGCGGGGTCGTCGCGGTGCGCGGCCGAGAGGTACCAGTCGAGAACGCCCTCGCGACCTTCGGTATGCTGCAGCTCGATGACCGCATCGCGTCGCTCGGCGGTCGCGTGGTCGACGGCCTCGGCGATGAGCGCGTCGCGGGACGCGAACTGCTTGTAGAAGCCGCCGTGGGTGAGCCCAGCTCGGCTCGCGACGGCGTCCAGAGTGAGTGCGGCCGGCCCCTGCTCGCGCAGCAGCGCGGATGCCGCGTGCACCAGCGCCTCGCGGTTGGCGGCGGTCTGGGCTCGTGAGGTGCGGGGCATGGTCTCTCTCCTGTCGCGCTAGGCCTGTCTTCAGTGGCAATTGTCGGTGCGAACCTCGTGCACCGATGCTATAGATGTTAATCGACATCTATTTGAAAGGATACCTCCATGGTTCAGATCACCGGGCGCACCGCCCTCGTCACGGGCGGTCAGCGCGGTCTCGGCGCCGCTTTCGCCGCCGAACTGCTCGCCCAGGGCGCCGAGCGCGTCTACGTCACCGCTCGCACCCCGCAGCCGACGGATGACCCGCGCCTCGTTCCCGTCGCGCTCGACGTCACCGACTCGGAGTCGGTCGCGCGTCTGGTGGCCGAGGTCGGCGGCGATGTCTCGATCGTGTTCAACAACGCCGGCGTCTCGGGCGGGCGAAACGCACTCGACGCCACCATCGACGAGATGAAGACCGTGTTCGAGACCAATGTGTGGGGTGCCCTGCGCGTCGCCCAGGCCTTCGCACCGGTGCTCACCGCACACGAGTCGAGCGCGCTCGTCGACATCCACTCGGCACTGTCGTGGCTGGCCGGTGTCGGCGCGTACGGCGCTTCGAAGGCCGCGCTGTGGTCGTTCACCAATTCACTGCGCGTCGAGCTGGCGCCGCAGGGCGTTCAGGTGCTCGGCGTGCACCTCGGCTATGCGGACACCGATCTGATCGCCGGACTCGACGTGAACAAGATCACGCCGCAGTTCGTCGCGACGCAGACCATCGCCGCACTCCTGGCCGGCGAGGACGAGGTGCTCGTCGACGACACGAGCCGCTTCGTGAAGTCGCAGCTGACGGGTCCGGTGGGCGCGCTGCACGTCTGACGCTCCTCGGGGCATCACGCCGCCCCCGCTCGTCGGTCGCTGTCATACGGTCGGTCCTCACCGGTCGCCCCGCGGATCGCGTCGGGGCCCCCGCCATTCTCCGCGTTCGCCGCTCCGACGCTGGCGGGGGCGATCCGGTCCTCGAGATACGCCCGCGCGATTCGCGCCCGAAGGCGGTCCCGTAGGCGGATCCGCCCCCGCTCGTCAGGACGGACGACGACCAAGGGCACGGTCCGCGGCCCGCGGAGCGAGGCGCGCTGTTCCGCCGGGACAGGCTCGTGCATCTCGACGTACTCGCCGCCAGGCAGCCTGACGATTCGCCCGGTCTCGTAGCCGTGCAGCAGCAGGAGCCTGTCCTTCTTCTCCAGCGCCAGGCAGATGCGGCGGGTGGGGAAGAACGCAGCGACCGGACCGAGCACCACGATCACCTGGAATCCGTTGACCACGTTCTCCAGGCCGATGTGGAGCTGCGTTGCGATCAGGTCGGCG
>JBQCJQ010000566.1:0-2936 GCA_051952615.1 Humibacter sp. | reverse complement strand
ACGAGCTCGTCGACTTCGAGGTCGAGCCCCGTCATCTCGCAGTCGATCCAGACCAGGGCGTCGTTCGCTGTCGGCATGGCGGCAAGTCTATCGACGGCCTCCGACGCCCGCGGATCGCTGAGTGCCACCTGTCGGTTTCAGGCCGATGTCAAGGGTCGAGACCAGGCGACCTCCCGGCTGAGTTGGCCGGTCTCCAGGAACAAGCGCACCTGATGCGTGTCTGCGAGGGCCCGGGCGAGCTCGTCACGGTCGGCCGGCTCGAAACCCAGGCTCTGCCAGAACGGTCCGGAGCGACGGCTGAACAGCCATGCCGTGGCGGCGCCTTCGTCGGCCGCGCGGTCGAGCGCGAAACGAGCCAGCTCGCTGCCTCGCCCGCGCGATCGCTGCAACGGGCTCACTGCGACGCTTCGGATCAAGGCATGCTTGCCATCCGCACTGATCTCGTACCCTGTGCTCCCCATTACCTCGCCGTGCTCGTCGCGCTCCAGCCAGAGCCGCACACTGGCAGAATCCAGACCGCTCAGGGTCAGGTCGACCTGGCTCAGAAAGGCGGTCAGCTCGCTGACATCCGTCGGTCGGCACCGCTCGAGATCCACGCCCACCAGTCAACCATCCGCGCAACCGCCGACATGCACCGCGCCTCATCGCAATCTGTGGTCTCATGTTGTCGTCATGCGCGATCGAGGCGGCACCACGAGCCCACCATTCGGAGCGGATGCGCCCGGAGCCGACTCGTCGCCCGCGATCTAGACTCCACACGTGGAGTTGCAGCTGTACACGTCGGCCTTTTGCGAACCGTGCATGCAGACGAGGGGTGTTCTTCGCGAGGCGGAGCGCCTGGTGCCCGAAGCCACGGTCACCGAGTTCGACGTCGTGCGCTTCGAGGAGCGGGCCAGAGCCGCGGGCATCCACTCGACGCCGACCGTCGTCGTACTCGACGCCGAGGGCGAAGAGGTGTTCAGGGCCGTCGGCGTGCCAAGCCTCGCGCAGGTTCTCGTCGCCGCGGCGAAAGCGATCTGAGTGCACGCCCTGCGGTAGCCTGGAAGCCGCTCGTGACAGCCGGCCGCCCCCGTAGCTCAGCGGATAGAGCAGGAGCCTTCTAATCTCTTGGTCGCAGGTTCGATTCCTGCCGGGGGCACATGACGCCTCAGCGCAACCGCGTCACACCGCTCGGAGACATCGTCGCCGTTCCGCTGCGCGGCGCATGGACGGGCAACCGCGGCCGAGTGCACGAAGACCATGAGATCGTGCGGTTCCACTCCGGCAACCTCTGGATCGTCTGCGCGCTCGAGTTCCGCGGTCGCTGGCAGGAGCAGTGGGCCCCTCACCACTACACCTTCCTGTTCTTCCACGACGAGGCCGTGGCGTTCGCGGCAGGGCATCGGCCGTGCTCCGAGTGTCGTCATGACGCCTACGTGTCGTATGTGGATGCCTGGGCATCCGAACTCGGAGGCGCTCGGCCCTCGGCCGCCCAGGTCAACGCGCGGCTTCACGCCGAACGCCTCTACCCCGGCACGCACCGACGAAGGCTTCACGAGTCGCCGTGGCGCGACCTCCCCGATGGCGCCTTCGTGCTGATGGATGACGCACCGAGGCTCGTCCTCGGGGACCGGCTCGTCGAGTGGACGACCGCGGGATACGGCGCTGCGACGCCACGCCCGAAGAGCGGGACCGCGACGCTCATCACACCGCCTGCGACCGTCGCGGTGCTGCGCGCCGGCTATCCGGTGCAGGTGGATGACGGCGCCCGCCGATAGTGTCCGGCTCGTCATCCATCGATCGCTGCCCGTCAACGTTGCACGGCCGAAACATGAGCGGAATAGGGTCGGTGTATGCGCGAACTTCAGGCGGAGATCATCCGCGAGCTGGGCGTGAAGCCCACCATCGACCCGGCAGCCGAGATCGAAGCCAGGGTTTCGTTCCTCGTGGACTACGCACGGGCGTCCGGCGCTCGAGGATTCGTGCTGGGCATCAGCGGCGGACAGGACTCGTCCCTCACCGGCAAGCTCTGCCAACTCGCGGTCGAGCGCATGGAGGCGTCCGGCCTCGATGCCGAGTTCATCGCCGTGCGGTTGCCGTACGCGGTGCAGGCCGATGAGGATGACGCGCGGCTCGCTCTGGAGTTCATCCGGCCTCAGCGCACCGTCGAGTTCAACGTGCAGCGCGGAGTCGACGGCGTCGCCGCCGAGTTCTCCGACGCGATGGGCGAGCCGCTTCGCGACTTCGTCAAGGGCAACGTGAAGGCGAGGATGCGCATGGTCGCGCAGTACGCGATCGCGGGGCAGCACGGGCTCCTCGTCGTCGGCACCGACCATGCCGCCGAGGCCGTGACGGGCTTCTTCACGAAGTACGGCGACGGGGGAGTCGATCTGACCCCGATCACCGGCCTCACGAAGAGTCAGGGCAGGCAGCTGCTCGAGCACTTCGGCGCGCCGGCCCGCCTCTACGAGAAGTCCCCGACAGCGGACCTGCTGGACGACACCCCCGGCCAGACCGACGAGGACAACCTGGGCATCAGCTACCGCGACATCGACGCCTACCTCGAAGGTCTCGACGTGGATGACGAGGTTGCGCACGCCGTCGAGGTGAAGTACCTCACCACGCAGCACAAGCGGCGTACCCCGGCAACCCCGTTCGAGACGTGGTGGAGCTCAGGCGACACGTCGGCGTGAACCGCGCGCCGACCGGCGTCAGTCCGCGCTGAGACCCGTCGGCTTGCGCGCCGCGTAGGCACCGACCGGGTCGGCCACGCCCGCGTACTGGGGCAGCGCGACGGTGTCGTCCGTGGTCGCATCCTGAGCGTCCGGCGTGGTGACCGGCCTCGTCGCGGCCGGCTTCGCTGCGCTGGACGTCGACGCCGTCGGCTTCGTGTCGGCGAACTGATCGTGGTGCTGCTTCGCGACCCACTTGTCTTGGTCGGCGAGAGCTGTCTGCTC
>JBQCJQ010000565.1:0-3687 GCA_051952615.1 Humibacter sp. | reverse complement strand
CTCCTCGACCGGCGGCGCGGAGAGCGAGACCCTGATGGTGTCGCCGATGCCCTCGGCGAGCAGGATGCCGAACCCTGTCGCCGACTTGATCGAGCCCTGGAAGGCCGGGCCGGCCTCGGTCACGCCGAGGTGCAGCGGCCAGTCGCCCCGCTCGGCAAGCTGACGATATGCCTTGACCATCACGATGGGGTCGTTGTGCTTCACCGAGATCTTGAAGTCGTGGAAGTCGTGCTCCTCGAACAGGCTCGCCTCCCATACGGCGGACTCCACGAGAGCCTCCGCCGTCGGCTTGCCGTACTTCTGCAGGATGCTCGGCTCGAGCGACCCGGCGTTCACACCGATGCGCAGGGAGACACCGGCTTCCTTCGCACGCCGGGCGATCTCGCCGACCTGGTCGTCGAACTTGCGGATGTTTCCGGGGTTCACCCGCACCGCCGCGCATCCCGCGTCGATGGCCGCATACACGTAGTTCGGCTGGAAGTGGATGTCGGCGATCACCGGGATCTGCGACTTCTTGGCGATGATCGGCAACGCCTCCGCGTCGTCGCGACTCGGCACCGCGACCCGCACGATGTCGCAGCCCGACGCCGTCAGCTCGGCGATCTGCTGCAGCGTGGCGTTGATGTTCGTCGTCGGCGTCGTGGTCATCGACTGAACGCTGACCGGGGCGTCACCGCCGACGAGCACCTTTCCCACCTTGATCTGCCGCGACTTGCGGCGGGGGTGGAGCACTTCCGGAACGGACGGCATACCGAGATTGACTGCAGGCACGGTGTTCAGTCTAGGTTGCGGGACTAGAACTGTCTGGCGCGCCCAGCTGTGCTGTCTTGCGCGCCCGTCCCCGCCGGGCGCGCCGCAGTCGACCGATCGGATGCTTGCGAACGGCGCCGTCAAGGCCGCCGCCTCGTGGAGCGGGTCACGTAGAGTCGGGTGGCCGCGCTGACCGGCGGGTTGCCGCTCAGAACAGTGTCGACTCCGCGATCAGGGTCTGCAGGGCATCGGCGACGACGTCGGTGTGCTCGATGTGCGCCGAGTGGCCGCAGTCCGGCTGGATGATCTCGCGGTACCGACCCCCGGCATCCGCGTACCTGTCGAGCACGGCGCGGGTCTGCGACACCATGGGCTGCGGCGGGGCGACATCCTCGCCGGGCCATCCAGGGAGCACCCCCGCCTTGCCGAGAGTGTTGAGGTCGAAGAACGACTCGTCCCCGACGATCGCGTCGCTCTCACCGTGAATCCACAGGATCGGCGGCTTGCGATCGAGGTCGACGATCCCCGACACGTTGAAGTACTTCGGCGCCATCGTGTTGAGAACGCCGCGCTCACCGGCCGCCATGCCTGGCCAGTTCGGCGAGGCCGCCGTGTCTCCCGGGTAGTTGTCCTCGCCCGTCTTGGTGGTCAGCATCGACTCGACCCACAGGTCCTCGTGCTCGCTCGTGTATCCGGGGGCGACGTAGGACGACCGGAACACGGCGCGCGGCGACGTGTCCGCGTCGGCCGTGCGATCTCCCGAGGCCAGCCGCGCGACGAAGTCCGGGTTCGCTCCGCCCGCGCCGACCCCCGCGTCGTCATCCGTCAGCCTGGTGCCGTCGGCGGCGGTGCCACCGAATCCGAACGGCGAGACGGGAGAGATCAGCGTGACCGAGTCAACGGCGTGCGGTCGGTCGAGCAGCTGCTGCAACACGACGCCACCACCCATGCTCCAGCCGACCAGGTGAACACGGTCGACGGCGAGAGCGTCGATCGCCGACCACACGTCATCCGCGAAGTCGCGCAGGCCCCGCGTGGCATCCACCGGAAGGGTCTCGCTGTCGCCGAAGCCTCTCAGGTCGACGGCGAGCGCACGTACGGTCTTCGGCAGCGCGAGCATCAGCGGCTGCCAGAACAGGCTGGACGACACGTTGCCGTGCACGAACACCACGGTGGTGCCGGGCTCGTCGGCTGGACGTTCCAGCACTCCGGCTCGAAGGCGTCCGGTGGGCACCGTCACAGCGCGGATGCCGTCGAAGGTCGAGCTCATCGCAATTCCTCTCCATCGAGTTCGACGCGCAGCGGTGGCTGCGTCGCCGCGATCACGTCTTCGATCGTCACGCCCGGCGCGACCTCGCGCAGCACGAGGCCGTCGGGCTCCACGTCGATGACCGCCAGGTCGGTGATGACCCGGTCGACGACACCCCGTCCGGTCAACGGCAGGGAGCACTCGTCGACGAGCTTGGGGCTGCCGTCCTTCGCGACATGCTCCATGAGCACGATGACGCGGCCCGCCCCGTGCACGAGATCCATCGCGCCGCCCGGGCCCTTGACCATCTTCCCGGGGATCATCCAGTTCGCGAGGTCTCCCCGCGCCGACACCTGCATGGCGCCGAGGACGGCGGCGTCGATCTTGCCTCCCCTGATCATCCCGAAGCTCAGGGCAGAGTCGAAGAACGCTGCGCCCGGCAGCACGGTGACCGTCTCTTTGCCGGCGTTGATCAGGTCGGGATCGACGGCGTCCTCTGTCGGATACGGTCCGACGCCGAGGATGCCGTTCTCGGACTGCAGCACGAGCGTGCGCCCGGCGGGCACATAGTTCGGCACGAGCGTCGGAAGCCCGATGCCGAGGTTCACGTAGGCGCCGTCCGGCAACTCCAATGCTGCGCGCGCGGCCATCTCGGTTCTCGTGAGCGGCATGCCTCAGCCCTCCGATCCTGCGCGAACGGTGTGCCGTTCGATGCGCTTCTCGATGTCGCTGCCGACCTCGACCACTCGATGCACGTAGACGCCCGGGAGGTGAACGGAGTCGGGATCGATGGCGCCGGGTTCGACGAGGGTCTCGACCTCTGCGATGCAGACCCGGCCGGCCATGGCCGCCAGCGGCGAGAAGTTGCGCGCGGACTTGTTGAACACGAGATTTCCGTGGATGTCGCCGACCAACGCATGCACGAGTGAGAAGTCGGTCGTGATCGCCTCTTCGAGCACGAAGTCCTTCGAGACCCCTCGCACGTCGAAGGGGCGAACGTGCTTGGCGGGGGACGCGAGCGCGACACCCCCGTCGGGCCCGTACCGCAGGGGCAGGCCGCCCTCCGCGATCTGAGTGCCGACGCCGGTCTGCGTGTAGAACGCCGCGATGCCGGATCCCCCGGCGCGAAGCTTCTCGGCGAGGGTGCCCTGCGGTGTGAGCTCGACCTCGAGCTCACCGCTCAGGAACTGCCGCTCGAACTCCTTGTTCTCGCCGACGTACGACGAGGTCATCCTGCGAATGCGTCTGGCACCGAGCAGCAGCCCCAGTCCCCAGTCGTCGACGCCGCAGTTGTTGCTCACGATCGAGAGATCGCCGGCGCCCTGTTCTAGCAGCGCCGTGATCAACTCCATCGGGTTCCCGCACAGTCCGAAGCCGCCGACCGCTATCGAGTCGCCGTCGCGGATGTCCGCGACCGCGTCGGCTGCGCTGCCGACACGTTTGTCGATGCTCATTCCCGTTCCACCTCATCCTCCGTTCCGGCTGGTGCGTTCGTGGCGCCCGCGCCGGTCCCATCCACCGCGTCGCGCACGATCGGTGCGACCTGACGCATGCCGTGCTCGGTGAGCACGATCGAATAGTGGTTGACGTCGTCGATCTCGTGCCGACGAAAGTCCTGGATCATGGCCGGAGCCGCGTCCACGACGGCCTCCGGATAGAGCGGTGCGGCGTCGAGGAGACCACGCGGC
>JBQCJQ010000564.1:0-4884 GCA_051952615.1 Humibacter sp. | reverse complement strand
GGCGCATCGAGGTGACGCGGCTCCGGAGCTCGTCGAGCAACTCGGCGTCGCGGGTGCCAGGCGATGCCGAGTAGAGCACGATGCGCAGGTCGCTGCCCTCGATGGTGAGCACGTCGCAGTCGAGGGTGATCGGGCCCAGTTCGGGGTGCACCACTGTCTTGTGCGTCGGAACGCCCTGCACCGTCTCGTAGCGGTCCCAGAGCTCGGCGAATCGGCCATTCGCCTCACGGAGGGCGGCGATGAGCTCGGAGACGGCGCGGTCGTCGGGGTAGCGATCGGCCGCGCGGCGCAGATCCGACACCATCTCGCGTTCGAAGATGTCGGCGTGAGCGTCAGTCCACGTGACGCGGGACGCGGTACGGCCCATGACGAAGTGATGCCAGATCAGGTTGCGGGCCCGTCCGTCGAGCGCGAGCGGATCGCCGAGCAGCGCGATCCAGAGGGCGTTCCGTTGCACGGTGTCCCAGGCGGCGGTGAAGACGGCGAGCGGGGTGTCGACCATCCGATCGATCATCAGCTGAACGCCACGCGGAATCGTCGTCGGCAGCGAACCGGAGGACGGTTCCGCCGACCCACCGAGGCGGTAGAGCAGCTGACGCTCACCGGATGAAAGCCGCAACGCGCGCGCGAGCGCCGCGAGAACCTGGACCGAAGGGGTGCGCGCCCGACCCTGTTCGAGGCGCACGAGATAGTCGACCGAGATGCCGGCCAGCAGCGCGAGCTCTTCGCGCCGCAAGCCTGGCACCCGCCGGTCGCCGCCGACGGGAAGGCCTGCGTCTGCGGGTGTCATCCGGTCACGCCAGGCCCGTAAGGCCGCGCCGAGCTGGGTTGCGGATGTCACTGCTCAAGTATGCGCCGGACGACGGACGCCCGGCTGGTACCACCAGTCCCAGGGAGTGCGCGGACCTGGGAGATCCGGGACGCCCGGCCGAGCATCGAAGCATGACAATCACTCTGATCACAGGAGCCAACAAGGGGCTGGGTTTCGAAGCCGGCCGTCGTCTGATCGCGGCGGGCCACGAGGTATGGATCGGTTCGCGCGACCCCGAGCGCGGTCGAGCCGCCGCTGCCGAAACAGGCGCCCGATTCGTTCAGCTCGACGTCACGGATGACGCCTCGGTCGAGCGCGCGGTGGACGCCGTGCGTGCCGAGGCGGGCCACGTCGATGTGCTGATCAACAACGCGGGCATCGGCGGGGGAGGGAGGACGGCTCCGGATGTCACAGCCGAGGACATGCGACGGGTCTTCGAGACCAACGTGTTCGGCGTCGTGCGCGTCACTCACGCGTTCCTGCCACTGCTCCAGGCAGCGACCATGCCGTCCGTGATCAACGTCTCCAGCGGGCTGGGCTCGTTCACGGAGGTCACCGAGACCGAGTGGGGGCGGTTCGGGACCCTGGCGTACAGCTCGTCGAAGTCGGCCTTGACCATGCTGACCATCCAGTACGCGAACGCGCTGCCGGGTATCCGCTTCAACGCCGTCAATCCCGGCTACACGGCCACCGATCTCAACGGGCGCGCCGGCACCCAGACCCTCGAGGAGGGAACGGACGCGATCGTGCGGCTCGCGACTCTCGGGGACAGGACCCCGACAGCAACCTTCACCGACCGCAACGGCACCGTGCCCTGGTAGCGGAGGGTCGCCGCGTCTGGTGGCGGAGCGTCACGGCCGCAAGAAGCCTCGGACGCGCGCGGCGAAGACGGCGGCATCCACATCGTGGGTCTGCCCGGGGAGCACGTCGAATGTGCCGCTGCCGCAGTCTGCGCCGACATCGCGGGCGCCGTACTGCAGCATGACGTTCGCGTCGCCCGCCAGCGCCAGCACAGGCACGTCGATCGACGCGATGAGGTCGACGGGCACCCTGCTGTCGCCGAGCACGGCGTCGTCGTATGCGAGGGTCGGCGCGATGCCGGTCATCCCCTGCCATCCCGGACTCTGCCGCATGCCTGCGATGGCCTGCTCGGGCATCCCCACCCTGCCGAGGAAGAGGGCGACCGCAGTGTCGTGATCGCCGGATGCCAGTGCCTTGCCGAGAGCGTCCGTGTAGTCGCGCGCCCCGTCGAGCAGGTCGTCGGGCATGAACGGCGGCTCGTAGACGACGACGGAGCGCACGCGGTCGCCGAAGCGCGCCGCGGCACGCAGGGCGAGCGCTCCGCCGGACGAGATGCCGACGAGAGCCGGCGGGCTCGCCGAGCCTGCGGCCTCGGTCAGCGTGCGGAGGAGCACGTCGAGGTCGTCGAGCTCGCGGTCCACCGAGTGCGGCAGCGTGTCCGCGCTCTGCCCGCGGCCGCGACGGTCGTACATGAGCACCGTGAAGTCCTCGTCGAGCTGCGTGCAGATCGGTCGCATCGGTCCGGCGTCGCGGAAGCACATCGCACCGTCGATCAGGATCACGCCCGGCCCGTCGCCATGCGTCTCGTACGCGATGGCTGTGCCGTCGGCGGAGTGCGCCACGGTGGCGTGCGGCTGGGCCGAGTGAGTCTGGGCCGAGTTCGTCTGGGTTGCAGATTCAGTCGACATCGTGCGATTCCCTTCGATCTGGATGGCTGGCGGTGGTCTGCTCCAACGGGTGGTCGTCGAGCTCCGTGAGTACTGGCCCGAGCTGATCGAGCGCGGCGGAAAAGCCCTTCTCGACGCCGTTCGCGACGGCTCGATCTCGTTCGAGTGGCGAGACGAAGACCAGGTGCACGTCCATTCGCGTTCCCTCTCGGGCCGGTGCTTGCTTGGCTGGAGTGAGCTGGGCTGGAGTGAGGGATACCGTGACAACGGACGCCGGGCGGTCGTGGACGACCCTGGCGTCGGCATCCGACCCGGTCTCCGCGTAGACGAGTCGTTCGTCGGGAACGATCTCACGGTAGACGGCGCGACTCCAGTGCTCCGTGCCGTCGGGGGAGAGCAGGCGGTAGTGCCACAGCCCGCCGACCCTGAAGTCGACACTGCACTCGACGACGCGGCAGTTCGGCGGCCCCCACCAGCGCATCAGGTGCTCCGCCTCCGAGAGCGCGCGGAAGACGGTGTGCGGCGACGCCGCGAACATGCGGGTCAGCCGGATGCCGCTCGTCGTGTGCCGCACCGTCGTGGTGCCGCGGGAGGTGTTCGTCGCTCCGCCGATTCTCGTGCCGGTCGGCTCGGTCGTCGTGCCATTCATCGCGCGGCCTCCGCGTCGAGGGTCGTCAGATAGTCGTCGAGTCCGTCGAGGCTTCCTGCCCAGAACCGCTCATACCGCCTCGACCACTCGGCAAGACTCGTGAAACCCGCCGGCTCGAGCCGGCAGACCCTCCGCTGCGCATCGCGCTGCCTGGCGACGAGGCCGGCGCGCTCCAGCACGGTGAGGTGTTTCGAGACGGTCGGAGCGCCGAGGCCGAGCTCGTCGGCCAGCGCACCCACAGTTGACTCGTGATCGTGCAGCACCTCGACGATGCGGAGGCGGGTGCCATCCGCCAGTGCGGCGAACACCGCGCCGATGCCGTCGACGGACGGAATCGCTTCGTCGTATTTTCCTGGTGAGGAAATTGCCATACGAGGAAAATACGTCGCGGCAATCGTCGTGTCAAGAGGGTGTCTGCCTGCGGAAGGGATCGTCGCTGTCGATAAACTGCCACTCGGCCCCCGGTGATCATCCGCCCCCGACCTGCGACCCAGCCCGAACCACGACCTCGCCCGGACTACGACACAGAAGAGAGGGAAGCCCGATGACCAGCGCCCGAACGGCAGCCGGCCTGTGTGCCGCTGCAGCGATCGCCGCACTCGCCCTGACCGGATGCACCGCCCCGGCGCAGCATCCGTCGACCTCGACGCCGAGCGCCACGGCGAAGGCGAACGTGAAGGGCCTTCCGACCGGAGTCCAGCAAGCGACGAGCGTGCCGACCAATGTGCCGAACGCGCCGAGCAAGCGATCGGCGGTGACGATCACCGACTGCGCCGCGGCGGACAAGGGCTGGCAGGCCAAGGGCAAGGCCGACAACCAGGGCAAGCAGCCAGAGACCTACACGATCACCATCTTCTTCACGACCGACAAGGGCACCGTGATCGGCACGGGCGACACCAAGGTCACGGTCGACCCGGGCAAGACCGGCAGCTGGACGGTGAACGGCGCACTCACTCCGGCGCCCAAGACTCTCTGCGTGCTTCGCGGCGTGGGATGATCGGCGCTCAGGCCACCACGGCCATCGCGTCTGCGACGGTCGCGTGCGCCCGACCGGACGCCTCCATGCGTTGATACCACGGCAGCTTCGCCGCGACGTCGATCGACCGCTGCGGCATGCTCGCCAGGTGCAGCGTGATTCCCTTCGCCGCAAGCTCGCGGTCCAGGTCTTCGAGCCCGTCCAGCACGGTGATCGACACGATGTAGAGCCGCTCGACGTTGAGCACCAGGTATCGGATCGGCGGTTGCTGCTCGAGGGCCAACGCGATGATGGCGCGTTCGTTCTCCATGACGTTGGCGGTGTACAGACCACGCGCCAGATGGATGGCGATGGCGTCTCCTCTGCGTTCCTCGACCTCGAGGAAGGGGGTGTTGAGCTCCTTCAACACGAGCACCAGGGTGACCACGACGCCCACGAGCACCGCGGGGAGCAGTCCCAGCGTCAGGCCGACCACCGCGGTGGCGAGCGCGATCCAGAAGTCGCGCGGGCTGATCCTGGCAAGGCGCAGCAGGCCCTTCACGTCGATCAGGCCGAGCACCGCGACGAACACGAGCGAGGCCAATGTCGCCTGGGGCAGAAGCGACAGCACCGGGCCGAGAAAGAGCGCGACCAGGATCGCGAGGATGACCGTCGTCGCCTGAGCGAGCTGCGACCTTGCGCCCGAGTTCTGGTTGACGGCGCTCTGCGAGAATCCGCCCGCCGCAGGACGCGTGTAGAAGAACGAGCCTGCGATGCTCGC
>JBQCJQ010000563.1:0-7793 GCA_051952615.1 Humibacter sp. | reverse complement strand
TGAGCGGGCGAACCTGTCCGGGAACACCTGGTACAGCACGCTCGAGCGCACCCACTCCGGCGGCGCGTCGTACGCGATGAGGCGGAAGTCGTCGACGTTGAGGGTCTCGGTGGTCGCCACCCCCGTCGCGTTCAGCCAGACGCTCGAGCCATCCCCGCGGGTGATGAGGAACCGGTACCCGTGCACCCGGTTCTCGACCTCGATGGGCGCCTCCCACCAGTCCCAACCGTCGAGGGCTGCCACGTGTGCGGCATCCGTGAACCGTGGCTCGCGGTCGGGGTTCGAGCGCGTGCGCACGGCGACGACCGGGCCGAACTCGTGCGGGATGCGCACGCGGACGTGCACGGTGTCGCCGAGCGCCGGAGCGTCGTCGGAGACGTAGAGCGGGGAGCCGTCGTGGTGGGGCAGCAGCATGGATCGACAGTACTGTGACCCGTCGCCCTCAGGAACCGGCGGGTGCGACGGAACCGGCGGGTGCGACCGAGCCGGCGGGTTCGGCGGAAGCGACCGAACCGGCGGGGCCGACCCGTGCGGTCGATCCGCGCACGATGAGCCTCGTCGCGAGTTCCTCTCGCGGTGCATGGCCATCGGACTCGTAGCCCGGCTGACCGATCCTCAACAGCATGCGCAGAGCGGATGCCGCCATCTCGGCGATCGGCTGCTGCACGGTCGTCATCGGTGGCGTCGCCCAGCCGGCCTCCGGCAGGTCGTCGAATCCCACGACGCTCACATCGCCGGGGATGGACAGCTTCAGCTCGGCGACCGCGTCGTAGACCCCGAGCGCGAGCGTCTCGGTGCAGGCGAAGATGGCCGTCGGCCGGTCGGACCTCAAGAGCATCCTGACCGCCGCGACCCTGGCGGCCTCACGTTCCCAGCCGACGTGCGTGTGGTTGGCCTGCGCGAGCTCGATCCCCGCCGCGGCCAGAACCGAACGGAATCCGTCGAACCTGGCTCTGCTGTACTCGAAGGAGTCGGAGACGTCGATGACGGCGATGCGCGTGTGCCCGAGTGCCACCAGATGCTCGGCCGCAGACCTGCCGCCCTGCCAGTTCATTGCCCCGACGCTTCCCACACCTCGCGGAGGAGTCGCCATCGGGTCAAGCAGCACGACAGGTCGTCCCGAGTCGATCAGGCGCCGCCACTGATCACGCGTCGGGTCGACCACCGCGAGGATCGCACCGCGCGACTCACGACGCATCACGCGGTCGACCCAGTCAGAATTGCGGCGCACCAGGGTGATCACGACGTCGAGATCCGCTTCGTTCGCTGCCCCCTCGACGCCGCTGAGCGCCCGGTTCGTCCACGAGCTCTCCCCCGAGGCCAGCACGAAGTCCACCACGCCGGGGCCATGTTCGGGATGACCCTCCCGTGCGACATCCCCCGGTTGCGCGTAGCCGAGCTCCGACGCCACGCGAAGTATGCGTTCCCTGGTGGCCGGTGCGACATCCGTTCCCCCGCGAAGCGCCTTCGACACGGTCGGAACGCTCGTGCCGGCGCGATCGGCGACGACGGCGAGCGTCGGGCGCGCGGCGCGGGGCTTCTTGTCGGGCACGAGGTCATCCTAAAGCTGAGATTCCTTTGCGCAAACTTTCATCGCTGCATTTGTTGCAATCACAGACAAATCAATGCATAGTGCCATGAGCACCGAAAATCCCTTGCGCGAGTTGCGCAAACATTGTGGTCCGCTCGACCACGTTCAGCGACGAACCTGCGGCGCGTGCCGCGAGGAGGAAAACATGTCGACGTCGACACCAGTCAGCGCCTTCAGCCGGCGCACCTTTCTCTCTGTGGCCGGGGCTGGCCTCGCAACCGCAGCCCTCGCCGCCTGTAGCTCCGGCGGAGGATCCGGCTCGTCCGGCTCACCGCTGAAGTTCTGGAACATGCCGTGGGGCGGCACCGCCTTCAACCCACTCGACAAGAAGATCACCCTGGCCTACAAGCCGGAGAAGGGTCTGCCCTCGGCCACGTACCAGGAGATCCAGTGGTCGAACTTCAACCAGACGTTCGCGTCTGCCATCGCATCCAACACGGGTCCGGCGGTCAGCTCCGGCGGTGGAACCCAGGCGTTCAAGTTCGCCACCGAAGACAAGATCGCCTACGCGGACAACCTCATCGACAGCTGGAAGTCGAACGGCCTCTACGACGACTTCCTCCCCGGCACCCTCGACGCGATGAAGACCGACAAGGGCTATGTCGCGATTCCCTACAACCTCGACATGCGGGTGCTCTGGTACAACAAGGCCCTGCTCGAGAAGGCCGGCACCCAGGCGCCGACCGACTGGCAGAGCTACCTCGACGCATCCGCGGCCCTGAAGAAGATCGGCGTCTACGGGTTCAGCCTCAGCAGTGCATCCAGCAACGGCAACAGCTTCCAGACCCTCACCGGCGTGCTCATCAACAACGGCGGTGGCCTCTTCGATGAGGAGCAGAAGCCGAACTGCGTGACGGCGACGAACATCGAGGCGCTCGACTGGGTGGTCGAGATGGTGAAGAAGGGGTACGTCGACCCGGGCAACCTCGGCTACTCCAGCACGAACACCAACACCCAGTGGAGCAACCGCACCTGCGCGATGGGCATCGACGTTCCCGGCCTTCCGGCGAACGTCACGGGCGCGGTGCAGCAGGAGCTCGAGCTCGGCGACCCGCTGGTGAGCGCGTCGGGCAAGAAGGGCGCGCTCTACTTCCCGAACAACATCATGATGTACAAGAACACCCCGAGCCAGAAGGGCTCTGAGGCGTTCCTGACCTATTACTACAAGAACATGGCGCCGCTCTGGACCCAGAGCACCGGCATCGGCCTGCCGCCGCTCAAGTCCATCGCGGAGACGAGCGAGTTCAAGAAGAACCCCGCCAACGTGAAGCTCATCGAGGTCTGGCAGCCCATCTGCAAGACCTGGGCCGCGCCGGGCGGAACCGCCCTGTTCGCGAACATCTCACTCGTCGACAGCACTCCCGCGATGACGACGTGGGCGCAGCAGATCCTCTCGCTCAAGCAGACGCCGAAGGAGGCGCTGACCACTCTGCAGTCGACACTCATGTCGCAGCTGAAGAGCTGAGTCATCCCGCCACGCGGAGAATTCCGTGCTGGCGACCGGCCCGGCCTACCGATGCCTGCCGAGCCGGTCGCCAGCACGGATGATTGCTATTTGACGCTGCCCGACGTCAGCCCGCCCACGATGTGCTTCTGCAGCAGCAGGAACACGATCATCACGGGCAGCGCAGCGAGCACGGCGCCCGCGGAGAAGATGGACCAGTTGTTCGAGAACTGCTGCGACACGAACGAGTAGAGGCCGACAGCGAGCGTCTGCGTGTTCGGGTCGGTCAGCACGATCGAGGCGATGACGTACTCGCCTGTCGTCGCGATGAACGACAGCAGACCGACCACCGCGAGAATCGGCGCGACGAGGCGCAGGATGATCGTGAAGAAGATCTGCGCGTGGCTCGCACCGTCGATCTTGGCGGCTTCGTCGATCGACATCGGCACGGTGTTGAAGAATCCGTACATCAGGTAGGTGTTCACGCCGAGCGCGCCGCCCAGGTAGACCAGGATGAGGCCGAGCTGGCTGCCGAGTCCCAGCACCGGGAACACGTCTCCCAGCGCGGACAGCAGCAGGAAGATCGCCACAACGGCGAGGAACTGCGGGAACATCTGGATCAGCATCAGCGAGAGCAATCCGACCCGCCGACCGGTGAACCGCATGCGCGAGAACGAGAACGCGGCGAGCGCACCGAGGAACACGGTGAAGACCGCGGTCACCACGCCGATCACGATCGTGTTCACGAACCAGAGCGCGAACGGCTGGTCGGGGTTCTGGAACAGCTTCACGTAGTTCTCGAAGCTGATCGTCTGGAACAGGTCGTTCGACCCGACGAGCGATCCGGCCGGGTTGAGCGACGCCGACAGCACGTAGAGCAGCGGGAACACTGCGATCACGACCATCACGATGGCGACCAGGTGGCGCCATCCGGTCTCCGCGAACCAGCGGCCGAGACGGAAGCGGTGGCGTCGACGCGGCGTGCGGTCTGACCCGGATGACCGTGTGCGTGGTGCATCCATGAACTCGAGCGACTCTTCGATGGTCATCAGTTGATCTCCTCGAGTGTCTTGGTGCGCCGGAAGGCGATGATCGAGACCACCGCGACAAGGATGAAGATGAGGATCGAGAGCGCGCTCGCGAGACCGTAGTCGCGCACCCCGCCCTGACCGAACGCGATCTTGTAGACCATCGTGATGAGCAGGTCGGTCGAACCGATGTCGAGGGTCGTGTCGGTGAACCTCGGCCAGCCCTTCGTGAGCATGTAGATCACGTTGAAGTTGTTGAAGTTGAACGCGAACGACGCGATCAGCAGGGGTGCGACCGACACCAGCAGCAACGGGAGCTTGATGGCACGGAAGATGCGCCAGGGGCTCGCGCCGTCGACCCTCGCGGCCTCGTCGACCTCCTCGGGGAGAGACTGCAGGGCGCCGGTGCAGACCAGGAACATGTAGGGGTAGCCGAGCCAGAGGTTCACGCCGATCACGCTCAGCCTGGCCAGCCACGCGTTGGTGAGCCACGGGATCTGCGCCCCGCCGAACAGCACCTGGTTGATGAAGCCGAACTCCGGGTTCAGCATCCCCGCCCAGACCAGGCCGGAAAGAAAAGCAGGGAAGGCGTAGGGAAGGATGACCAGCACCCGGTAGACCTTCTTGCCGCGCAGTTTCGGGTGGTTGAGCACCATCGCGAGGAACAGTCCGACGGCGAACGTGGTGATCACCGACAGCAGCGCGAACGCGAACGTCCACAGGATGACCCGCCACAGCGGCCCCGCGATCTGACTGTTGGTGAACGCCTCCTTGAAGTTGGCGAAACCGACGTTGATCTTCCAACCGGGGCTCAGCACTTGCGAGCCATCCTTCGTCGCGAACTCGCCTTTGCCGTTGTCGACGAAGACGGTGCCGGAGGAGTTCGTGAAGGTGTCGGCCTTCTGGTTGTAGACGAGGTCGGATCGGTACACGTAGCCGGTGCTCGCGTCGTCGGTGCGCAGCGCCCCGTCGTTGGGGTCGGTGCTGAGGGGCACGGAGAGTGCGGTGATCTCGTCCTGCCGGTCGAGCACCTGCGAGAGGTTCAGGGTGACGTAGCCGGGCGCCTTGGTCGCCTTTCCGTTCTCGAAGGTGGCGTTCTTGACCACCTTCATCGGCTCATCCGTCGTGCCGACCAGCGCGGTGCCGTCCTTCGGGTCGGTGGCCAGCAGGTATAGGTGGCTGCCTCGCTCGACGACGTTCACGGGGTACGCGGGCGAGTCGGGCACTCGCTTCAGCCCGTTCGCGCTGATCGCCGAGATGGCATCCGCCTTCGAGCCGTTGTGGCCGTCGCTGTAGTTCGTGAACGCGATGTAGCCGCTGTACAGGATGACGAACACCTGGAACACCATCAAGAAGACGACGCCCGGCGTGAGGTATTTCGCTGGGAGGCGCTTGCCGCGGCCGAGGTAGATCCAGTTGATGAGGCCCGTGACGAGCAGAACGATCACGATCGGGATCCACATCGAGAGCCCGGCCATCACGAAGACGGCCCAGACCACGACGGCGTCGAGCATGCCGAGCAGCATGATCTTCGCGAGCAGGCCGCCGATGCCGCTCCTCTTCAGTCGAGGCGACTCAGCGCGGGCCGTCCGTGTGCCCTTGCGCGGCGGCTCACCGCCGGTCGTCATCGCGGATGCCCGTTCCGCGTCGTCTGCACGTTCCGCTTCCAGCGTGCCAGCTTCATCGTCAGCCATGTCTGGTCCTCGCGTCATACGGATGGGGCCGGCGCTCTGCCGACCCCATCCGACCCGTCGTGCGGGCTACTTGATCTTCGATTCGATGTTGGACGCCGCGGTCTGCCAGACCGTGGTCGGGTCGCCCTGACCCTTGATGAGCTGCAGCTCCGCTCCGCCCCAGTCGGCCCACACGGAGGCCATCTCCGGGATGGCGGGCATCGGCACACCGTCGAGGCCGATGTCGCCGAACGACTTCACGTCGGGGTCGCTCTTCGCCACGACGTCGTAGGCGGTCTTCAGCGCCGGCGGGCGACCGCCGACCTTGTACAGGGCCTCCTGCGCACTGTCGGTGCCGAGGTAGTCGACGAGGAACTTGGTCGCCGCGACCTTGTTCTGGCTCTTGGCGCTGATGAAGAACGCGTTCACGCCGAGGAACGGCTTCGCCTTCTCGCCGCCCGCCGAGGGCAGCGGGTCGATCGCGTACTTGATGCCGGCCTGCTTGATCGCCGGGATGTTCCACGGACCCGTGAGGTAGTACGCCGACTGGCCTTTGTTGAACGCGTCGAGGGCGATGTCTCCGGTGATGTTGGCGTTGAGGATGCCCTCCTGGCCCCACTGCTTCACGGCGGAGGCGAACTTGAGGCCGGCCGCGTCGCCCAGGGTGAGCTTGCTGGCGTCGTAGGTGCCGTCGGCGTTCTGCGCGAAGACGCTGGAGCCGTACGAGGTCTGCAGCGGGTACATGTGGTACGGATCGCCCTGCTTCGGATCGAGGCCGAGCAGGAACGGGTACTTCACGGTGCCGGCGTGGGCAGCCTGCGCGGCCTTGCCCTTGGCGATCACCTCGTCGAACGAGGTCGAGGCGTCGGGCACGAGTGCGGTGTTGCGCACCAGTGCGACGTTCTCGATCGAGTACGGCAGGCCGTAGACGTTGCCGTCGTACGTGACGGCCTGGATGGCGACGTCGGCGTAATCCTTCGCCTTATCGCCGAGCTGCAGGGGTGCGACGACGCCGTTCTGCACGTAGGAGCCGAGCTTGTCGTGCGGGCTGACGATCATGTCGGGGCCCTTGCCGGTCGGAACCTGGCTGATGAAGTCCTTGTCGACGTTGGCGAAGTCCTTCACGACCAGCTTCACCGTGATGCCGGTGTCCTTCTTGAACTTCTCGGCGATCGGCTTGATCGCGGGAGCGCGCTGCGTGTCGAGCCAGATCGTGATGCTCTGACCCGAGGCGGCCGTGCTTCCGCTCGAGGCCGGCGTGGCCGAGCACGCTGCGAGTGCGACGGCGGTCAGGCCGGCTCCCGCGAATCCGAAGAAGGCGCGGCGGCTGAACGCGCTGCTACCAGTGGGCACCGTCATTGGTGTTGCCTTTCGTGTCTCTGTGAGCGGGAGCGAGCGTGCGCCGCGCATGAGGGCGGGGCCGTTCTCCCGCGGAAGGGGATGCAAGCGCTTCCATCTATAGCAAACGCTTGCAATCAAATCCAAACGCCGTTACCAAATCGTGGCCAGTGCCTTGGTATACCGCTAAATTGCTGGGATCCGAGCGGATGACGGCTTTGCAAGCGCTTCCATCATTCGCCTAAAGTGGCCACCGACAGCGCGCACCATGGGGGAACATTGCGGGTGTACGTGCATGTAACGGCCTCGACCAAGGACTTCACTCGTGACCACGCCACTCACCTCGACGAGCACAGACACTCCGACAACCACTGCCACGCCGACCGGCGCCGCGGTTCAACCGCAGACCACCGGCAAGGCGCGCGCCACGGGCAAGGAGTGGTGGCGCACCGCGGTCATCTACCAGGTGTATCCGCGGTCGTTCGCCGACAGCAACGGCGACGGAATCGGTGACCTCCCCGGCATCACCGCACATCTCCCCGCACTTCGCACGTTGGGCGTCGACGCGATCTGGCTCTCCCCCTTCATGACGTCCCCGCAGCGCGATGCCGGATACGACGTGGCCGACTACCGCGACGTGGACCCGATCTTCGGCACCCTTCACGACTTCGACAGGATGCTCGGTGCGGCCCACGAGCTCGGGCTGCGAGTCATCGTCG
>JBQCJQ010000562.1:0-3305 GCA_051952615.1 Humibacter sp. | reverse complement strand
GGGCGTGCTCATCTACATCAACTGGCAGACCTACGTCTACGCCGCGCTGTCCGGCCAGGTGGTCGAGGCATCCCTCGGGTACTTCATCAACCCGATCGTCACGATCTTCCTCGGCGTGATCATCCTGCGGGAGCGACTGCGTCTGATCCAGTGGATCGCCATCGGCATCTCGATCATCGCCGTCGTGGTGCTCACGGTCGGCTACGGCCAGCTGCCGTGGATCGCGCTGGTGCTCGCCTTCTCGTTCGGCTTCTACGGCCTGGTCAAGAAGCAGGTCGGAAAGGACGTGGATGCCGTCAGCGGGCTCACCCTCGAGACCGCATGGCTCACCCCGGTCGCCGTCATCCAGCTGATCGTCGTCGGCCTGACGACGGGCATCACGTTCGGCCAGGTGAGCGTGTGGCACTCGATCGCCATCGTCGGCGTCGGCGTGGCGACGGCCGTTCCGCTGCTGCTGTTCGCGGCGGCATCCAGGCGCCTTCCGCTCATCGTGATGGGGTTCATCCAGTACTTCGCGCCGGTGCTGCAGTTCCTCGTCGGCGTCGCGATCCTGCACGAGCCGATGTCGCCGCAGCGGTGGTTCGGCTTCGCCCTGGTGTGGGTGGCGCTCATCATGCTCACTGTGGACATGGTCGTCACCGTGCGGCGCGAGCGGGCTGCGGGTCGTGAGCTTCCCGACGCCACCGACGCGGTGTCCGGCGACGTGCTGCCGGAGTGAGCGATTTGGCCTCAGACCGCGAGCGCGTTCGTCGGGGGACCGGCGCATAGTTGAATCATGTCCCTCGCCGAGCTGGTGCTGCTGTGCACGGTTCTCCTTGCGAACATCGCGGAGACCGTGGCGCTCACCACGTATCGGCGTGCGGTGCGCGGATCCCACGTTCGCTACGTCTGGCGCACCAGGTACATCATCTTCTCCCTCGTGGTCGCGGTGCTGGCCCTCGTGCTCGCGGTGATCGACGCGGCGAACGGCGACACCGCATTCGCCGCACTGTGGCTGGCCATCACGGCGATGCGTGTCGTCACGCTCATCCTGAACCGCGACAAGGATGACGACGACTGGTTCAAGAAGGCCGGACGCGGCATCCGCTCGGCGGTCAAGAAGGCGGTGGCAGCGCTCACGCCCCAGCCAGGTGGTGTCGCTCCCGCACCCGCCTGAGCAGCAGGGATGCTCGGGCAACGATGACCGGCAAGGATGACCGGCTCGGGCATCCGCGAACCCGATCACAGCACCCGGAATTCTGCCAAGGTCGCTGGCGTTACCATGGATCATCCGATCGCGCCGGTGCAGGGGGATTGCACCACGATCCGCCCGCCCGACGCCGAGGGTGACGGCAGCAGCAGCACCAGGACTCGCGTAGCCCGACGCGTTCGACGACCTCGACGCCGGGCGTACGCACGGACAGCGCAGGCGACAGCTTCAGTGCAGACAGGGGAGAGATGGACCAGGCGGACCCGTTCGGCTTCATGGGATTGACCTACGACGACGTGATGCTGCTTCCCGCGCATACCGACGTGATTCCGAGCGAGGCCGATACGTCCTCGCGGCTCTCCAAGCGCATCACCGTGGCGACGCCGCTGCTCTCCAGCGCGATGGACACCGTCACCGAGGCGCGCATGGCCATCGCCATGGCCCGTCAGGGCGGCCTCGGCGTTCTGCACCGCAACCTCTCGATCGAAGACCAGGCGACCATGGTCGACAAGGTCAAGCGCAGCGAGTCCGGCATGGTCAGCAACCCGGTCACCACGACGCCCGAGGCGACCGTTGCGGAGGTCGACGCCCTGTGCGGCCAGTTCCGCGTCTCCGGACTCCCCGTCGTGGAAGCGGATGGCACCCTCGTCGGCATCATCACGAACCGCGACATGCGCTTCGTCTCGCAGTTCGAGAAGTCGACGACCCTCGTGCGTGACGTCATGACCAAGACGCCGCTGATCACCGCACCGGTGGGCGTCGATCCCGACTCGGCGATCGCCATCTTCGCTCAGCACAAGATCGAGAAGCTTCCGCTGGTCGACGCGGCGGGCAAGCTCCGCGGTCTCATCACCGTGAAGGACTTCGACAAGAGCGAAAAGTACCCGGACGCCACGAAGGATGACGAGGGTCGGCTCCGCGTCGGCGCCGCAGTCGGCTTCTTCGGCGACGCGTGGGATCGCGCGATGAGCCTCGTCGACGCGGGTGTCGACGTGATCGTGGTCGACACTGCGAACGGCGACAGCAAGGGCGTGCTCGAGATCATCCACCGCCTGAAGCACGAGCCGCGCGCTGCTCACGTCGACGTGATCGGCGGCAACGTCGCGACCCGCTCCGGCGCCCAGGGACTCATCGACGCGGGCGCCGACGCGATCAAGGTGGGCGTTGGTCCTGGCTCCATCTGCACGACCCGCGTCGTCGCCGGTGTCGGCGTTCCGCAGGTGACTGCGGTCTACGAGGCATCCCTCGCGGCACGCGCTGCCGGCGTTCCGCTCATCGCCGACGGCGGCCTGCAGTACTCCGGCGACATCGCCAAGGCGCTCGTCGCCGGCGCGGACACCGTGATGCTCGGCTCGCTTCTCGCCGGTTGCGACGAGAGCCCCGGCGACCTGGTCTTCGTGAACGGCAAACAGTTCAAGAACTACCGCGGCATGGGATCGCTCGGCGCCCTCCAGACCCGCGGCAAGAAGACGTCGTACTCGCGCGACCGATATTTCCAGGCGGATGTCCCGAGCGACGACCAGCTGATCCCCGAGGGCATCGAGGGACGCGTCGCCTACCGCGGCCCGCTCGCGTCGGTGGCCTACCAGCTCACCGGCGGTCTGCGGCAGTCGATGTTCTACGTCGGCGCGCGCACCATTCCCGAGCTCAAGGAGCGCGGCAAGTTCGTGCGCATCACCCCGGCGGGACTCAAGGAGTCGCACCCGCACGACATCCAGATGGTCGTCGAGGCGCCCAACTACTCCCGCTGAGGTCGGGCTTTCTGCCCGCCGCGGGGACGCCCGCTTCGGAGAGCTACCGGGAGGCCGCCAGCGCCATTTGCGCTCAATAGCGCCAGCCGGGTTGGCGCAATAAAGCGCAAGTGACGCAATTGCGCGCCGACCGAGCGACAGGGAGCACCGGCGCAACGTTGACCGCTCGCGGACGCGTTGCCCGACGCGGATCGGACCGCTCGCGGACGCATCGCCCCACCTCGATTGACCCCGTGCGGTCGCTCTGCCAGAATTACTCCCCTAACGGTCGTTAATATAAACACGACCGTTCGCGACTCGTGAACGCCGATCCGACGGATGTGGCGCTGCGGCGAGTCCTGGCGCGATGAAGGGCGGGCGACGAT
>JBQCJQ010000561.1:0-2363 GCA_051952615.1 Humibacter sp. | reverse complement strand
GTGTTCAGCCTGATCCTGATCGGCGTGGCCGACTACCTGGACTCGGACCACATGCGCGCGACGTTCCCCCGGCCGGGCCGCGGTACGGATGCCCCAGCTGGCACGTAACCACGGGATCAGCACTCGTCGTCCCCAACGTATGCTGCCGGACTCTTCTCCCCGATCCACCCCCGACTCGGCCCGTGATCTTCGGGATCCGTGGACGATGGACGGAGTTCAGCACAGAATGGAGGGGTGGTCGTGACCGAAATGCAAGCGTGGACGATGATCGGCGTGTTCAGCGCTGGTCTCCTCGGCATGCTCACCATCGTGTCGACACTGTTCGTGCACGTGGTTCGAAGCGAGGTGCGGCGACTGGACGACAAGTTCACAGGGCGGCTCGACACCATGGACCGTGACATCCAGGCGCTGATGCGGCACACGTTCGGCATCGACCGAGGAGAGCGGCCGTAGGCCTACGCTTCCGTGTGCCCCAGTTCCGCTCGGGGTACGAACGCGACGGTCTCGCGCACCGAGGAGTGCAGTTCGAACACGACCACCTCGTTCTCGCCGCTCCGCAGCACAGGGCCGGGCACGTACAGCGTGTGTTGCGGGCCCCGCGACCAGTACCGGCCGAGGCTGAAGCCGTTCACCCAGACGGCGCCCTTGCCCCACCCGGAGGTGTCGAGGAAGAGATCGGAGGGATCGCCGTCGAGGTCGAAGCGCGCGCGGGCGAACGCCGGGCCGCGCACACCGCCGGCCTCCGCGGACGCGGTCGCTGCCGCGCCCTCGCCATGGACTGACGCGCGGGCGTCGTCCAGCACCGCCGACAGCCCGTCGAAGTCGAGCGGGCGCACGTCCCAGCCGGTGAGCGGCTCGCCGCCGAGCAGCACGGGGCCGATCAGCCCCTTCGGCTCGCCGATCCTCGGCCCGTAGTCGACGCGCCCCTGGTCCTCGACGAGCAGCGTGAGCCGTCCTGCTCCCGCGGGCACGACCAACGTGCTCTCATGGTGGTCGCGCGCGAGGACCCCGATCGGGCGCTCGTCGACGAACACCTGGGCCCTGTCACGCACCTCGGCGAGCGAGAGCACGGCATCCGCGTGGAGGTCGACGCGGGTGGAGTAGAGCGCGAAGCCGCTGTAGTGCCCGAGCTCGTCGAGCGTCGGCGCGGCGGTGCTGCTGTGCGCCACGCCAAGTCGGTCGGCCACGGCGCTCAGTGGCACGACGCGGTCGATGGATGCCTCGAACGCGGGTGCGGCCGGCGCGACATCCGGCACCTCGTCCGGCACCGGAGCGTAGCGGGCGATGACCTCGCGGAACGCCCAGAACTTGCCCGTCGGATCACCCGATTCGCTCAGCGGCGCGTCGTAGTCGTAGCTCGTCACGATCGGCTTGTAGACGCCCTTGTCGTTGGCGCCGTTCGTGAGGCCGAAATTGGTGCCGCCGTGGAACATGTAGATGTTCACCGATGCCCCGGCGGCCAGCAGCTCCTCGAGGTCCGCGGCGGACTGCTCGACGGAGGTCGTGTGGTGGTGCGCACCCCAGTCGTCGAACCAGCCGTCCCAGAACTCCGAGCACATCAGGGGGCCGGTCGGCTGGTGCCTGCGCAGTACGGCGAGGCGTTCGGCTGCACGTGATCCGAACGATCCGGTCGTGAGCAGGTCGGGAAGCGTGCCTGCGGCGAGCATGGCGTCCGTCGGCTGGTCGACCGTGGTCAGCGGAACCGTGATGCCCGCCGCCCTCGTCACGTCGGTGAGCTCGCGCAGGTAGTCCTGGTCGTCGCCGTACGCGCCGTACTCGTTCTCGACCTGCACCAGGATGACCGGCCCTCCCCGGTCGATCTGCTGCGGCGCGAAGATACCCATCACGCGCTGTAGTTAGCCCTTAACTGCTGTGACGAACCTTGGCTCGCTGCGACGGATGCCCACCTCGGCATCCCGGAACAGCCAGGCCGGGAGCCCGCCGTTGTCCCACTCGGCGCAGATGTACGGCCCCGGTCGCACGATCAGGTACATGCCTGCGTCGGCGACCACACGGATGAACCGCGCGAGGTCGTGCCGCCCGGTCTCCAGCCACACGCCCGGCTCCGGCTCGTGGAAGTTCCACGGAACATAGGTCTCGATGGTGTTGAGACCCATGGCCTTGGCCTTCGCCACCCGGTCGGCCCAGTGGTCCGGGTGCACCCGGAAGTAGTGGATGGCTCCCGAGAGGATGCGGAAGGGACGGCCGTCGAGAACGAAGTCGTCCCCTGCGATACCGAAAGTGCTCATGCGATGGTGCTTTCGTGATGACAGAAGTCGGGCGGCCGAGCGTGCGGGCCACCCACACCTGATGGATGGTGCTGTGTGCTGTGCCTCTTAAATTCCTGTGTACCTGAATCCCAG
>JBQCJQ010000560.1:0-3462 GCA_051952615.1 Humibacter sp. | reverse complement strand
TGTGGATCGGCATCGGCCCATTCAGCTTCCAGCCCGGTGAGATAGCCAAGATCGCACTGGCGATCTTCTTCGCGGGCTATCTCGTGCAAGCGCGGGATTCGCTGTCGATGGTGGGCAAGAAGTTCCTAGGAGTGCGGTTCCCCCGGCTGCGAGACCTCGGCCCGATCCTCGTGTTGTGGGCCGTCTCGATGGCGGTGATCGTCTTCCAGCACGACCTCGGACCCGGCCTTCTCTACTTCGGCCTGTTCCTGGTGATGATCTACGTCGCGACGGCGCGCATCGGCTGGGTGCTCATCGGGCTCGTGCTCTTCGTCGGCGGCGCTTTCATCGCCAGCCGCATCCTCGACTACGTGCAGGGCCGGTTCCAGAACTGGCTCAACCCCTTCAGCGACCACGTCTACAACGCCACGGGCGGCAGCTATCAGCTCGTGCAGGGCCTGTTCGGCCTCGCGCACGGCGGCCTGCTCGGCACCGGGCTCGGTCAGGGCTACCCGACCGTGACGCCGCTCGCGGAGAGCGACTACATCATCGCGAGCCTCGGCGAGGAGCTCGGCCTGATCGGGCTGTTCGCCATCCTCTGCCTCTACCTGCTGTTCGTCTCCCGCGGCCTCCGTGTGGGCTTCGCCGGTCAGGACGACTTCGGCAAGCTCCTCGCCGTCGGCCTCGCGTTCACCGTCGCCCTGCAGGTGTTCATCGTCATCGGCGGCATCACCCGGGTCATCCCGCTGACCGGACTCACCACGCCGTTCCTGGCCGCCGGCGGGTCATCCCTCGTCGCCAACTGGATCATCGCCGCCCTGCTCCTGCGCCTGTCAGACACGGTGCGCAACCAACCGAGGCTGGTGGTGTAGGTGAACAGGGAGATCAAACGCGTCAGCGTCGTGGTGCTAGCGATGTTCCTCGCACTTTTCGTGTCGGTGTCGATCATCCAGGTCGGCGCCGCCGACACCCTGAACGCGGATGCCCGCAACTCACGCACCCTCTATGGCAGTTACATGGTGCAGCGCGGTTCCATCCTGGTGGCCGGCCAGCCCGTCGCGGAGTCCGTGCCGAGCAAGGACTCCTACAAGTACCAGCGCGAATACCCGCAGGGTCCGCTGTACTCGGCCGTCACCGGGTTCTTCCCGATCAGCGGCGCCCCGACGGGCATCGAGGGCGCGATGAACAGCGAGCTCAGCGGCACGTCGAACGACGACTTCCTCGACCAGCTCCAGAACCTGGTGACGGGGCACCACCCCGAGGGCAACTCCGTCGAGCTCACGATCGACCCGGTCGCGCAGAAGGCCGCGTACGACGCGCTCGGATCGCAGCAGGGCGCCGTCGTCGTGCTGCAGCCCAAGACGGGTCGCATCCTCGCCATGGTGTCCAAGCCCGACTTCGATCCCAACACCCTCGCGATCCACGACGTGACGAAGGTGGATGCCACCTACAACCAGCTGCTGAAGGCGCCGGGTGAGCCGCTCATCAACAAGGCGCTCAACGAGCTCAACCCGCCAGGATCCACCTTCAAGCCGGTCGTGCTGTCGGCGGCGCTGCAGAGCGGGAACTACACGCTCAACTCGCAGATGCCGAACCCCTCGAGCTTCACGCTCCCCGGCACCAGCACGGTCATCCACAACGACACGTTCACGACGTGCGGGCCGGGAAACACGGTGTCGCTCGAGACGGCACTGATGCTTTCGTGCAATATTCCCTACGCCGAACTCGCCCTCAAACTCGGCTCGAGCGCCATCAAGGCGCAGGCGGAGGCGTACGGCTTCAACCAGGCCTTCTCGGTGCCGATGCACGCGTCGGCGAGCCGCTACCCGGGGTACACCGACCCCGCCCAGCTCGCGATGAGCGGCTTCGGACAGGCGAGCGACACCGCCACCGCCCTGCAGATGGCGATGAACTCCGCTGCGATCAGCAACGGCGGCACCGTGATGCAGCCCAACCTCGTCGAGTCGGTCATCAGTCCCGACCTGCAGGTTCGCCAGACCTTCAACCCCACCGAATTCGGTCATGCGACCAGCAAGTCGACCGCTGACGACGTGGCCCAGACCATGGTCAAGGACGTCTCTGAGGGCATCGCGACCAATGCAAGAATAGACGGGGTCCAGGTCGGCGGTAAGACGGGGACCGCGCAGAACGGCCCGAAAGATCCGTACACACTGTGGTTCACGGGGTTCGCTCCGGCGAATGATCCTCAGTTCGCCATTGCGGTAGTGGTCGACAACGGTGGCGGATTAGGACAAGAGGGCGACGGGAACTCCGTAGCGGCTCCTATCGCGAAAAAGGTACTAGAGGCGGTGCTTGGTAAATGAGACCCACGACAGGGCTCACGTTCGGCGGACGTTATGAACTCCAGTCGCGGATCGCGGTCGGCGGAATGGGCGAGGTCTGGCAGGCCACTGACCTCGTCATCGGTCGCCAGGTCGCCATCAAGATCCTGAAGGACGAGTACCTCGGGGACCCGACCTTCCTTGAGCGCTTCCGCTCCGAGGCCAGGCATGCCGCCCTGGTGAACCACGAGGGCATCGCCAACGTCTTCGACTACGGCGAGGAAGAGGGCAGCGCCTACCTCGTCATGGAGCTCGTGCCCGGTGAGGCGCTCTCCACGATCCTGGAGCGGGAGCACACCCTCTCCACCGACAAGGTGCTCGACATCGTCGCGCAGACCGCCGCCGCGCTGCACGCCGCCCACGCCGCCGGGCTGGTCCACCGCGACATCAAGCCGGGCAACCTGCTGATCACCCCCGACGGCCGGGTCAAGATCACGGACTTCGGCATCGCCCGCATCGCCGACCAGGTGCCGCTCACCGCCACGGGTCAGGTCATGGGAACGGTGCAGTACCTGTCGCCCGAGCAGGCGTCGGGCCACCCGGCCTCGCCGACCACCGACATCTACTCCCTCGGCATCGTCGCATACGAGTGCCTCGCGGGTCGCCGCCCGTTCACCGGCGAGTCGCAGGTCGCCATCGCCATGGCCCAGATCAACGAGGCGCCGCCGGAGCTGCCGGCCACGGTCGCCGAGCCGGTCCGCAACCTCGTCTTCGCCTGCATCGCCAAGAACCCCGCCGACCGTCCCGCCTCGGCTGCGCACCTGGCGCGTGCGGCGCAGGCCCTGCGCCGCGGCGACATCCGCGCCGCAGCCGCGTCGGTGCCCGCCGTTCTCGGGGCCGCGGTCGCCGCCGACGCCGCGACCGTGCTGATGACCTCCCCCAACGTCGCCCCGACCCAGGCGACCACGGTCCTGCCCGCCGCCGCGGCCGGAGCGGTGGTCGAAGAGGAGGAGACCGAGGAGCCGGTCGAGGAGAAGAAGCGCAGCCCGTGGACCTGGCCGCTCATCGCGCTCATCGCGCTCCTGGCGCTGGTCCTCATCGGCACGATCATCGCGCTGCTCGCGCAGCCGAAGACCCCGGCCGCGACGGCGACGACCCCGCCGGTCGTCCAGAGCACCCCGCCGGCTCCCCCGTCGCCGAC
>JBQCJQ010000559.1:0-3704 GCA_051952615.1 Humibacter sp. | reverse complement strand
AGCGCGCCGAGGAAGATCCACGGTGCACGACGGCCGAACCTCGCCCTCGTACGGTCGGAGATCTGTCCGGCAGCGGGCTGCGCGATCCTGGCGGCGAATGCACCGCGGGTCGAGACGATCGCCAGGGTCGCCACCTTATTGGTCGGGTCCAGCACCGTGATCTGCTGCGGGAGCAGGATGCCGGGCACCGCGCCCCAGATCAGGAAGATGCTGAAGTTGGCGGGGATGATCCACCAGAGCAGGCGACGAACGCCCTTGATCGGCTCGGGCGGATCCTCGTTTCCGTCCGCCGACGCGATGAAGGTGTTCGTGGTGATCGGGGTGTCGACCGCGGCCGAAGGTTCTGACGACATTGTCACGGGGAGTCCTTGCTGAGGGGTTGACGCAGACGCCCTGCACTGGGCATCCGGGCCGGCGGGCAGCGCGACCGACGACAACGTAACACAAGAAACCGGCACAAGTGTCGGTTTTGCTCCCAAAATCTGCAAAAGTGCCGGTTTTGCCTCAGGATGACCGAGCCGAACGGCACAATGAAGGAGATGTCTACGCCAACCGAACCCGGATACGCAGCAGGCCGAGCGCGCCGCGAGAAGATCATCGGCGTCGCCACCGAGCTCTTCGGACGCGTCGGATTCAACGGTGCCACGATGCTCGAGGGTGCGCAGGAGTGCGGAATCTCGCGGGCGGGGCTGTCGCACCACTTCCCCACCAAGGAGTCGCTCCTCGAGGCGGTGCTCGAGACCCGCGACAAGGAGGACTACGACCGGTTCAGGCGCAACGGCTCGGCATCCGCCGACGGACTCGGCGTGCTGCGCGGCATGGTCGACCTCGCCGAGCACAACACCGCGGTGCCCGGCATCATCGGACTCTACGCCGTGCTGTCGGCGGAGGCCGGCTCGCCGACGCATCCGGCACACGAGTACTTCGTCAAGCGGTATGAGCGCATCCGGCGTGGCACGGCTCGCGCGCTGATGGGCGCGGACGCCGCCGGCCACCTCGTGCCGGGCGTGGATGCCGACGAGACCGCCGTCGAGCTCACCGCGCTCATGGACGGGCTGCAGGTGCAGTGGCTGCTCGATCCCACGTCGGTCGACATGCCCGCGGTCATCCGCCGCCGCATCGAGGGGGTGCTGACGGTCCCCCTCTTCGAGCCGGCAGCTGTCGCCGCCGCTTCCGCAGGTTGAGGAGCACGCGGCGTAGGCGCGCGCGTCTCGAAACCCGCCGCCGCAGTCCTAGTTGAAGTCGATGCGCGGGTCGGGCGGGCAGTTCCAGCGCAAGATCGCCTGCCGCTCGTGCTCGTAGCCCAGCTCGCACACGCTGCCGGTGCTGAGGCGCAGGATGGCCCCTGCGGGAATGGGCAGTTCTGCCCAGGTGACCGCGAGCATCCGCAAGAAGTGGCCGTGCGAGACGAGCAGCGCGTCCTCGCCGCGCTGCAGTGTGTCGGTGCACTTGTCGATCACGCGCTGCGCCCTGGCCTGCACCTGCTCGGCGGTCTCCCCCGGCGTCTCGCCCGGGATGACGCCGTCCGTCCACAGATCCCACGGCGCGCCACCGCGCGACTGTCTGATCTGCGATGTCGTGATGCCCTCGTATCCGCCGTAGTCCCACTCGACCAGGTCGTCGTCGATGGTGGGATGCCCGTAACCGGCCAGAGCGGACGTGCGACGCGCCCGCATCCGCGGGCTGCACAGCACCATCCCGAAGTGGTGGCCGCGCAGCATCGACCCCTGGTCGCGCGCCTGCTGCTCACCCACCTCGGTCAGCGTCAGATCGGTGACGCCGGTGTGCTTTCCGACCCTGCTCCACGGCGTCTCACCGTGGCGGATGAGCACCAGCTTGCCTTCGCGATCGGTCTCGCCGTCTGACATTCGTCCTCCACGCCTCGTCCTCCCCTACCCTTCCAGATGCGCTGTTCGTTGCACAGCACCATGCCGCGCCGACCGTTGGATGCCCGACGCCGACGCCCTCAGAGCAACGGGTCCAGCCTTCTGCCCAGCGGCCCGGCCAGCTCGGCGGCGAACGTCGCGGTGAGGTGGTGCGAGTCGCGGTACACCAGCGTGTCGCCGATGATCGCCGGGCAGGTGCGGCCGCACAGGTAGTCGTTGACGTCGATCAACGGCACCCCCAGCGCTGCGGCGGTGTGCTTCTGGGCGACCCTGGTGGCGGAGTCCAGCACGTCTGAGGCGGGTCGGGCACAGTCATCCGCCGACGTCAGGTGCGCGCTCAGACACGCGACGGGGCTGGTGCCCATGTCGGGCGTGTCCGCCAGCACGACGACCTGGGCGTGCGGAGCGAGCGCCTCGATCGTGCTGCGCATGCCGCGCTCCCACTGCGACGCCTCATCGCCGGGGTGCTCGAACACCGGGTCGACGTAGTCGGCGAGCACGATCACGTCGGGCGGTTCGCTCTGCAGCTGCCGGATCACGCCGGCACGCCAGGCATCGCACGCCGCGTAGGGAGCGCCCTTGTAGTCGACCTCGACGTCCGCGGCGGGGCATCCGCTCTTGGTCTGCGTGAGCAACCGGTATCCGGCATCGTCGGCGACACGACGCAGCGCGGGGAACCACTGCGCGGCGTGCGAGTCGCCGAACAGCGCGATCGTCTGCCGCCCGGACCCGAAAACGCAGGGATGCGGAACGCTGGCCGTCGAGTCGAGCTCGCAGGAGTCCGAGTAGAGCTCCGGGTCGTCGTCGGCGGCGTGCGCCAGGTCTGGCGTGAGGTTCGTCGGAACGTACGAGGTCTCCACCGGCGGAGCGGCAGGCGGGGCGGATGCCGCAACCCGAGTGGATGCCAGCGGAGCGGCGGTCGCCACGACCAGCGCAACGACGCAGGCCGCTGCCAGCACCGCGCTGCCCGCCCCCGCAGCGATCAGCGTTCTCCGTGGACGCGCGGCGAGCCCCGAACGGGCACGTCGCGCCGGCGTCTCCACGAACCGGTAGAGCAGCCACGCGATCGGCACCGACACCACGGCGAGCGCGATCGTCTGCCACAGCTCGAGCGGATGCTCGTACCCGACGAACGCCTGCGCCAACTCCAGCACCGGCCAGTGCACCAGATACAGGGAGTACGAGATCGTGCCGACGAAGAGCACGGGCCGGAGCCCGAGCACCCGACCGGGGCCGAACCGTGACTCCCTCGTGCCGCCGACGATCATCGCCACCGCGCCGAGCACGGGCAGGATGACCGCCACTCCCGGAAACGTCGTGCCGGCCGAGTACAGCGCGCAGCAGCCAAGGATGACCAGCAGCCCCGCCCACGCGAGCACACCGAAGAGCGACCCCCGCAGCACGCCGAAGCGCTCCCCGACGCTGCCTCGCGCGCCGGCGGATGCGCTGCCGCCTCGCATCGCCAGAGCCACCGCGGCTCCCGCGCCGAACTCCCACGCACGCGTCCACGGCGAGAAGAAGGCAAGCGGCTCGTCGGTGTAGGTCTGCGCGATGCAGGCGACCAGCGACACGACGAGCACTGCGGCGAGCACCATGGTGATCACGGCGGTGCTCGTCCGGGTGGCGGTGGTCTTCCGCACCCGCATCCCGAGCGCCCACACGCCCACGAGCAGTGCCGGCCAGACCAGGTAGAACTGCTCCTCGACGCCGAGCGACCAGTAGTGCTGAAAGACGGAGGGCGTCGTGTTCGCGAGGTAGTCCGTCTGCTGGGCGGCGAACGCGAGGTTGGGCACGTAGAGCGAGGTGGCGATCGCGTCG
>JBQCJQ010000558.1:0-6684 GCA_051952615.1 Humibacter sp. | reverse complement strand
CGCGTCGCGCCCCAGGCCGACGAAGTCCTGCCGCACGGTCGTGAGCGGCGGCGAGAAGTGCGCGGCCTCGGGGATGTCGTCGAAGCCGACCACGCTGACGTCGTCGGGCACGCGCAGTCCGGCGTCGCCGAGGGCGTGCAGCAGTCCGAGCGCCATCTGGTCGTTGGCGACGAACACCGCGTCGGGCATCCCGGCGCGCACGTGCTCGGCGCCGATGCGGTACCCCGCTTCGGGCGACCAGTCGCCGCGCTCGGGCTCCCGTCCGGCGATGCCGGCTTCGGCGAGCCGGTCGCGCCAGCCGCGCAGCCGTTCCTCGGCATCCATGGAGCCCGCTGGTCCGGCGATGTGCGCGACGTCACGGTGCCCGAGCGACAGCAGGTGCGACACCGCGGTGCGCGCCCCCTGGTACTGGTCCAGGGCGACGCGGATGCCGCGGCCCCGCGACTCCGACGCGATGGAGACGAGCGGCACGCCCAGCTCCCATCCGTCGAAGGCGTCGAGCGCTGCCCGCTCGGCGGCGAGCAGCACGACGGCCTCGACGTTCTGGCGGATCAGCATCTCGGTGGCCGACCGCAGTGTGGCGGCGGCGGCGTCGGCGGGGTTGGTGGCGATGACGGCGTACCCGGCATCGCGGGCGGACTCGTTGAAGTTCAGCACGACGCTCGACGGACCGTAGTCGGGCAGGCCCGTCGCGACGAGCCCGATGGTGCGCGAGCGCCGTGTCACGAGCGCGCGGGCGGCCTGAGAGGGCACATAGCGCAGCTGCGTGATGGCGTTCTCGACACGCTCCCGTGTGGCCGGGCGCACGTTCGGCAGGTCGTTGAGCACGCGCGACACGGTCTGGTGCGAGACGCCGGCGAGGCGCGCGACGTCGAAGATCGTCGCGACGCGGTTGCGGTCGCCGGTTGCGCTCACGTGCTGCGCTCGCTCCCCTCGGGAGCGTCCTGTTGCATCCCGCCCCCCATTATCGCGGGATGCCGCCTGCCACCGACGGAGGCCTCGCCCGAACCGCCCGCGCTCATCGTCGCCGTGCCGTCAGCACACGCTGCAGCGCGATGAACACGAGCAGCAGCACGCCGATGAAGATCTTCGTCCACCACGACGACAGCGTGCCCTCGAACGAGATGATCGTCTGGATGATGCCGAGCACCAGGACGCCGAGCACCGACCCGAGCACGAAGCCGTAGCCGCCGGCGAGCAGGGTGCCGCCGATGACCACGGCCGCGATCGCGTCGAGCTCGGTGCCGATGGCGGTGAGCGGGTAGCCCGACAGCGTGTAGAAGGTGAACAGCACGCCCGACAAGCCTGAGCAGAAGCCGCTCACGACGTACACCAGCACCTTCGTGCGCGCGACCGGCAGGCCCATCAGCATGCCGCTCTGCTCGCCGCCGCCGATCGCGTACACGGTGCGTCCGAAGCGCGTGCGGTGCAGCATCCAGACCGCCACCACCACGACGACCAGCGCGATCACGACGCTCCACGTGATCGACAGACGTCCGCCGAGAGGGAGGCGCGAGACCGCCAGCGCGATGAACGCGGGGTCGCTGATCGCGATCGAGTTCTGGCTGATGACGTAGCAGAGGCCCCGCGCGAGGAACATCGCCGCGAGCGTCGCGATGAACGGCTGCACCTTGAAGTAGTGGATCATCAGGCCCACGAGCAGGCCCAGCGCGCTGGTCGCGAGGAGGATCAGCGGGATCACCGCCGCCGGTGGAAGCCCCGCCTGCAGCAGGCTCGCGGCGATCATCGTCGACAGCGCGACCACGGCGCCGACCGACAGGTCGATGCCGCCCGTGAGGATCACGAACGTCATGCCCACGGCGAGCACGATGAGGTACGCGTTGTCGATGAACAGGTTCAGGAGCACCTGCCCGCTGAGGAATCCGGGGTAGCGCACGCCGCCGATCACGAAGACGGCGACGAAGAGCACCGCGGTCACGAGGACGGGGCCGTACTTGGGGCTGGTGAACGCGTCGCGCACGCGCGCGCCGAGTCCGGCGGGTCTGCGCGCCGCGCCGGGTGCGGGCAGGGTCGGCGGGGCCGGGGTGAGAGTCGTCATGCGGATGCCACGCCCTTTCCTGCGCGGACGGCGAGGGATCGCCGGAACGATGCGAGCGCCTGGTTGGTCGTCGGGGACTGCAGCAGGCAGACCACCGTGACCACGGCGGCTTTGAACACCATGGTCGCGATCGGCGGGATGCCGACCGTGTAGACCGTGGTCACGAGCGTCTGGATCACCAGCGCGCCGACGAGGGTGCCGGTGAGCGAGTAGCGCCCTCCCGCGAGCGAGGTCCCACCGATCACGACGGCCAGGATCGCGTCGAGCTCGATGAACAGGGCGGCGTTGTTGGCGTCGGCGGCCATCGTGTTCGCCGTCAGGATGAGCCCTGCCACCGCTGCGCACACCGCCGAGAACGTGTAGACCGCGAACAGCAGCCCGCGTGCGCGGACACCCGCCTGACGAGACGCCTCGGGGTTGATGCCCACCGCCTCGATCATCATGCCGAGGGCGGTGCGTCGCGTGAGCGTGGCCGCCAGCGCGAACACCGCTGCCGCGATGAAGACGGCGATGGGGATGCCGAGCCAGAACCCCGAGCCGAGCGCCTTGAACGGCGGGCTCGTGACCGTGAGGATCTGCCCCTCGGTGATGAGCATCGCGACGCCGCGCCCGGCGGTCATGAGGATGAGCGTGGCGATGATCGGCTGGATGCCGAGCACGGCGACGAGGAACCCGTTCCAGACGCCCAGCACGAGCGAGATCGCCAGGGCCACCACGAGCGCGACGGCGACGGTGGCCGGGTTGCCGGGGTCGGGCGAGCCGAGCAGGATGCTGCACGCCACCGCTCCGGAGATCGCGGCCACCGCACCGACCGACAGGTCGATGCCGCGCGTGGCGATGACGAGCGTCATGCCGATCGCGACGATGAGCGTCGGGGCGCCGTTGCGCAGGATGTCGATGAGGCTGCCGTACAGGTTGCCGTCCCGGACGGTGATGGAGAAGAAGCCGGGCACGGCGATCACGTCGATGATCAGCAGCACCGCGAGCATCACGAGCGGCCAGAACAGCCTGCTCGCGGCGAGGCGGGCCAACAGGGCGGTCATGCGGGTTCCTCCGCGGTCGCAGGGGTGGTGTCGGGAAGGCCGTCGGGGTCGTCGCTGCCCTCGGCGATGAGGGCGAGCAGGCTGTCGACGGTGAGGTCCTCGTTCGCGAGGTCGGCGACCTTGCGACGGTCGCGCATCACGATGACGCGGTGGCTGAGGCGCAGCACCTCTTCAAGCTCGGCCGAGATGTACACGACGCTCATGCCGTTCTCGGCGAGGCTCACGACGAGCTTCTGGATCTCGGCCTTGGCGCCGATGTCGATGCCGCGCGTGGGTTCGTCGAGGATCAGCAGGCGGGGTGCGACCGCCAGCCACCGGGCGAGCAGCACCTTCTGCTGGTTGCCGCCGGAGAGGTTGCGCACGACGGCGTCGGCGTCTGCGGGCCGGATCCCGAGCGCCTGGATGTAGCTCTGTGCGAGCTCGTCCTGTCGCTTCTTGGGGATCGGACGGAACCAGCCGCGGTCGGCCTGCAGCGCGAGGACGATGTTGTCGCGCACGGTGAGTTCGTCGACGATGCCCTCCGAGCGGCGGTTCTCGCTCGAGAACGCGATGCGCCGCGACAGCGCCTGACGAGGGCTGCGCAGGCGCAGGGCGTCGTCACGCACGGCGAGGGTGCCGCTGTCGACGCGGTCGATGCCGCCGAGCAGGCGGGCGACCTCGGTGCGACCGGATCCGAGCAGGCCCGCGAAGCCGACGACTTCGCCCTCGTGGATCGTCACGTCGACGGGGCTGACCGCGCCTCGTCGGCCGATCCCCCGGGCCTTCAGGAAGACCGTCGGGTCGCCGGCATCCGCCTCGGATTCGCGCACGCGCTGCTCGAGGTCGTCGAGAGTGGCGATCTCTTTGCCGATCATCTTCTGCACGAGGTCGATGCGCAGCAGATCGGGCGTGAGGTACTCGCCCACGAGCCGCCCGTTGCGCAGCACCGTGAGGCGGTCCGCGATCTCGTACACCTGATCGAGGAAGTGCGAGACGAACAGGATCGCGACGCCCGCCTCCTTGAGCGACCGGATGATGCGGAACAGCTCGGCGACCTCGTCGGCGTCGAGGCTCGACGTCGGCTCGTCGAGGATCAGCACGCGCGCGTCGATGTTGATGGCGCGAGCGATGGCGATCAGCTGCTGTATCGCGAGCGAGTGCGAGCCGAGGAGCGACCCGGGGTCGACCTCGAGACCCAGCCCCGCGAGCACCTCGCGCGCCCGCGCCCGCATCCGGCGGACATCGATCGCGCCGAATCGCCGGGGCTCGCGGCCGAGCATGATGTTCTCCGCCACCGACAGGTTGGGCAGCAGGTTGACCTCTTGGTAGACGGTCGAGATGCCGGCCTCCTGCGCCTGGGCGGTCGAGTGGAACGACACCTCCTCGCCGCCGAGCACGATCGTTCCGGAGTCGGTCTGGTAGACGCCCGTGAGCGCCTTGATGAGGGTCGACTTGCCGGCGCCGTTCTCGCCCATGAGCGAGTGGACCTCGCCCGGGAACATGCGGAACGAGACGGTGTCGAGGGCTTTCACTCCGGGGAACGAGATCGAGATGTCGGTCATCTCGACGACGGGTTCGGGGGCGCCGTCGGGGGCGGGCGGACGCGTGTGATCGGTCATCCTGGGTTCTCCGTCGAACGGGGGGCTTCGGCGCGGACGTGGGGCGTTTGCCGGCGGCATCCGCCCCTCGTGCGCGTTCAGTACTTGCGGTCGGGCAGGGCCTCGATGGCCTGCTCCTGGGTGAACGTCGTCTCTTCGGTGATGATGCGCGGTTCGACGGTGCCGCCGTCGTTGAGCGTCTTGATGATGTCGACCAGCTGGCCGCCGAGCAGGGGCGAGCACTCGACGATGAAGTTGATCTTGCCATCGGCGAGCGCCTGCATGCCGTCGTGGACGGCATCGACCGTGACGATCTTGATGTCCTTGCCCGGGACGAGGCCCGCCGCCTCGATCGCCTCGATCGCGCCGAGGCCCATGTCGTCGTTGTGGGCGTAGACGAGGTCGATGTCGGGCTGCGACTTGAGCATCGCCTCCATGACCTGCTTGCCCCCGGCCCGCGTGAAGTCGCCGGTCTGGCTGGCGACGACCTTGAGATTCGCGTTCTGGCGGATCACGTCGGCGAAGCCCTCGGCGCGGTCGATGGCCGGAGCGGCGCCGGTGGTGCCCTCCAGCTGCACGATGTTGACCGGCTCGGTGGTGTCCTTGTACTGGTCGAGGACCCAGAGGCCGGCCTTCTTGCCCTCCTCGATGAAGTCCGAGCCGAGGAACGACACATACAGCGACGTGTCCTTGCTGTCGACGGCGCGGTCGGTGAGGATGACGGGGATACCGGCGGCCTTGGCCTCGTTGAGCACGGCGTCCCAGCCGGTCTCGACGACGGGCGAGAAGGCGATGTAGTCGACACCCTGCTGGATGTACGAGCGGATCGCCTTGATCTGGTTCTCCTGCTTCTGCTGAGCGTCCGAGAACTTGAGCTCGATCCCGGCCTCTTTGAACGAGTCCTGGATGTCTTTCGTGTTGGCCGTGCGCCAGCCGGACTCCGCGCCGACCTGGGCGAAACCGACGACCAGGTCGCCGACCGCCTTGGGCCCGTCGCTGCCGGTGCCATCGCCGCCGTCGCCCGAGCTCGCGCAGCCGGCGAGGCCGAGGATCAGCGCAGCGGCTGCGGCGATCGAGAGCAGCTTCTTCATGTGAGTGAACCTCTCTGTTCAGGTTGGGGTGCGGCGTCGTGCGCCGTGTGCCGGAGGGATGCCGCATCGCTGTGGTTCCGGAGGGCCGACGGTGGCCGCGATTCAGGATGTTAGCGCTCACTGTTAGCGCTCACAAGTGTCCGATGCCTGTCGCTGTGCAACGAACGCGTAACGGATGTGAGCGCGAACATTCTGCCTGCCGCCCCAAAGCCCACTGTGCGCACGGCACCCTGCGCGGCGCCGGCCGCCGGACGGCCGGGGCGGCGAGCGGAATCAGGCGCGCGGTTGCGCCAGGAGCCGGCGGATCTCGGCGTTCATCGCCTCGGACTGGTCGAGGAGCGCCTGCAGGCGTGCTGCATCCAGAGCGGTCGCGCCTTCCGCGCCCGCTGCCGCATCGACGGGCGCCGCGGCGTCGGTGGCGGTGCCGGCCGCCGCACCCTTGCCCACCGCGCCCGAGACGGCGCCGGCGGCGACACCGCGTGAAGCAGCGTCGGCGAGCGGCGCACCGGGCGCCGCGGCATCCGCGGCCGCGGGCGCTGGTGCACCGGCAGCGGGCGCACCGGAGTCGTCCACCGCGGCGGTCGCGGCATCCACTTCGCCCTCGGCCGGCTCAGCGGACTTCGACGGCCCGAGGAAGAGGTTCGCGAGGTAGCCGGTGAAGGTGCCGAAGATGCCGACGCCGACGATGATGATCATCGCGCCGAGCAGCCGGCCGAGGTTCGTCACCGGGAAGGTGTCGCCGTAGCCGACCGTCGAGATGGTGACGATCGTGTACCAGAGCGCATCGGAGGCGGAGGTGATGTTCGCACCCTCGGCGTGCTCCTCGATCGCCAGCATCGTGATGCTGCCGAACTGCAGCACCAGGATGCCCATGAGCAGCAGCGTCATCAGCGCGCTGTTGGCGCGGTCCTTCA
>JBQCJQ010000557.1:0-5902 GCA_051952615.1 Humibacter sp. | reverse complement strand
ACGCCTGCCGGGTCGAGCAGTGGCCATGCCTTCGCGAACGCGCCGCTCAGCTCCTCGTTCCTGGCGAGCTCCCTGCGGATGGCGTGCGGCGGGGCATCCTCGTCGTCGAGCTGGTCGATCAGTGTCTCGAGCAGCGCTTCCCAGACCTGGTCGCGTGCCTCATTGTGCGTGAGGGAGCCGTCCGATGCGCCGAACGCCTCGGCCCACTCCGTCGCGGTCAGTTCCAGGTCGCCCCACTCGGTCTCGATCGTCAGCTCGGTGGTCGGCGGCTGCTCGTAGTAGTCGACGGCCGCGGTCACCGCCGCGAGCAGGCGACCGGATGCCTTCGCCCTCGCCACCTCCTGGTCGCGCTCCGCCACGGCCGTCTCGCCTTCTGGCATGAGTCCGCGCAGCGTGCAGATCTGCACGCTCTCCTCTCCGAGGCTGGGGAGAACGTCGTCGACATAAGAGAGGTAGGCGGGATTCGGGCCGACGAAGAGCACGCCGCCACCGCCCTGAGTGATCCTCGGCTCCGAATAGAGAAGGTAGGCGGCGCGGTACAGCGCCACGACCGTCTTTCCCGTGCCAGGACCGCCGTCGACGACGAGCGCTCCGCGTGATCCGGCGCGGATGATCGCGTCCTGGTCGGACTCGATGGTGCTGAGCACGTCGCGCATCCGCTCGGACCTGCTGCTCCCGAGGCTCGCGATGAACGCCGACTGGTCATCCAGGGCCGCTCGGCTCTCGAGCCCCTCAGCGGTGAAGACCTCGTCCCAGTAGTCCGTGATGCGCCCTCGCGTCCAGCGATACCTGCGACGGCTCACCAGCCCCATCGGGTTCGCGTGGGTCGCGGCGAAGTAGGGTTCCGCCGCCGGTGCACGCCAATCGACCATGAGCTGGCGGCCTTCGCTGTCCATCAGACCCAGTCGTCCGATGTAGAGCGGCTGGTCGTCGCCTTCGCGCACCACCCGGCCGAGGCACAGATCGAGGCCGTAACGCCGCAGAACGCGCAGCTGCGAGGCGAGGCGGTGGATCTCGATGTCCCGATCCATCGCGGCTTGGCCGCTGCCGCCCGCCTGAAGGCGAAGCTCCGAGAGCCGGGCGGTGAGGTCGTCGATCTGGTGCTGCAGGCTGTCGGCGATCGTCGCGAACTGCTGGCGGTCGCGGGCGATCAGGGCAGGGTCGGCCTTTGCGGAGAGCCGGTCGGGAAGGTTGAACGCATCAGTGTTCGTGAGGGTCAATGGGCTCCGATGTCGAGAGGGATGCCGCGGGAGGAGTGGCTGGCGCACGATTCTCCCTCGCAGACGGGGCCTTGTGGCAAGCCCCCTCTGCCGACGTATCCTGGAAATGCGAGGGGGATCATGGACGATTACGCCTGGGTGCTGAAGGATGCCGAACGAGACCTGATCCGCGAGGTCGAGCCGGCTCGGTTGAACTCTCTGGACGAGGACGGACTCCTTGCGCTTCACAAGCGTGTGAGGCGAGCGCGCAACAAGCACGTGAGGAACGCGCGACGCAAGGCCGCGGCAGATGTCGTCGCGACCGGTGACCGCGGAGAGGCGGACAAGCGCGGCGCCAAGAGCCGGGTGCGTGCCGAGGCGTTCGAAGAAGCGCTCTCACTCGTCTCCGCCCGGCTCGCCGAGGTCGCCCACGAGCAGGCCGAGCAGCTCAGGGACGAGCGGCTCGCACGCGCCCGCGAGGGGCGGGGGACCGGACCGGAATCGTCTCTGTCCGCCGCGGGCAAGGTGTCGGACGCCGGGCGCCCTCGCGAACACGAGCAGGGCCCCGGCAACCTCAAGCGCGATGCGTCGACGATCGCCGAGGGAGCCCGCAACCAGGCCAAGCGCGACTCCCGCTGAACGCCGCGGTACCCCCGCCCGAGACGAGCAAAGGCCCGGTCAGAATTGCTTCTGACCGGGCCTTCTTGGTTGCGGGGACAGGATTTGAACCTGCGACCTCTGGGTTATGAGCCCAGCGAGCTACCGAGCTGCTCCACCCCGCGGCACAAGAAGATAGCCTAGCACGGGCTTCGGGCTCACGTGAAATCGAGGTCGCGAACGGTCTCCGATAGCCTGACTGGGCTGCACGCGTGTGCAGGTCGCGTGAAGAGGGGTACGTGGCGATTCCGGGAGTTACGCCGGCGGTGGGCCGTCAACCGCATCGCACGTCGTCGCGTGCCTATCTAGGCATGTACGGGGTGGTTGCCCTCCTCCACCTGGTGGGCTGGGGCGCACTCGTGCTCCTCATCGTTCCGGCAGGGTCACACGGTGACTCGAGCGTCTTCGGAGTCGGGCTCGGGCTGGCTGCGTACACGCTCGGCATGCGCCACGCCTTCGACGCCGATCACATTGCGGCCATCGACAACACGACGCGTAAGTTGCGGGAGGGCCAGGGCCGCGAGCCGGTGTCGGTCGGCTTCTGGTTTTCGTTGGGCCACTCCAGCGTGGTCGTCGTCATGGTCGCCCTGGTCGCAGCGGGGGTGCACGCGGTGACCAGCCAGCTCACCGATGGTTCGTCGTTCGTGTCGACCTACGCCGGAATCTTCGGCGCCTCGGTTTCCGGTGTCTTCCTGCTCGTCCTCGGAGTGGTCAACTTCGTCGTGCTGATGCGCATCGTGCGGGTGTATCGCCGAATGCGCCTTGGCGGCCTCGACGAGGCGGAGCTGGAGCAGCAGTTGGCCGATCGCGGGTTCCTGAACCGCATCTTCGGACGCCTGATGCGGTTCATCTCGCGACCGTTTCACATCTATCCGATCGGCGTGCTCTTCGGATTCGGATTCGACACGGTCAGCGAGATCGCTCTCCTGGCGATCGCCGGCGGCGCGGTCGCCGGCGGCGTCCCCTGGTACGCGATCATGGTGCTCCCCATCCTTTTCACGGCCGGCATGTCGTTGCTGGACACCACGGACGGCGTGTTCATGAATCGCGCCTACGGGTGGGCGTTCGATCGTCCGATCCGCAAGATGTACTACAACATCACGGTGACCTCACTGTCTGTCGTCATCGCGCTGGCGGTCGGAGCGATCGAGCTCATCGGCGTGGTCTCGTCCGCTACGAGCCTCACCACCGGCCCGCTCGCCTGGATCGCCGGTCTCGACCTCAACTACGTCGGTTTCGCGATCGTCGGGCTTTTCGTGGTCGCTTGGGTGATCTCGCTCGCGATCTGGCGCATCTGTCGCGTCGAGGATCGGTGGTCGGCACGACTCACGAGACCGGGTCCGACACCTTCACCGTGACGACCCGCGGGCACGTCGATCTAGGCTGACGTCATGGCGCAGACCGATGCCGCACCTCATTCCGTCGACGTGACTTCCGACCCGGCGGTCTCGATCGCCGTGGCCGTGGCGCAGTTCGCACCCGGCGAAGAGACGTCGGCGAATCTCGATCAGATCCGAGCTCTGACCGCGGCAGCAGCGGCGCGCGGAGCCCGGTTGATCGTGTTTCCCGAGTACTCGTCGTATTTCGCGGATCCCGTCGACAGACGCTTCCTCGACCACGCCGAGCCGCTCGATGGCGCCTTCACGGACACCGTCGCAGAGGTTGCGGACGACCTGGGCGTGACGATCGTCGCAGGCATGGCGGAACGGTCAGACGACGCCGACCGCTTCTTCAACACGCTCGTCGCGGTCGCACCGCGTGCGGGCGTCGTGGCGATGTACCGCAAGCAGCACCTCTACGACGCGTTCGGCGCCAGGGAATCCGATGTCGTGAAGGCGGGTGCGCTGGATGCGCCCCTGCTCTTCGACGTCGACGGAATGGCCGTGGGTCTGCAGACGTGTTACGACCTGCGGTTCCCCGAGGTGACGCGCAGGATCGTGGACGCCGGCGCCGACCTCGTGCTCGTACCCAGCGAGTGGGTGCGCGGTGCGCTCAAGGAGCACCACTGGAGAACCCTCGTCACGGCCCGTGCGATCGAGAACACTATCTTCGTCGCTGCCGCTGACCACGTCGGTCCGGTCGGGATCGGCTCAAGTGTGATCGTCGATCCGATGGGAGTGACGTTGGCGGATGCCGGCGAGCGGCCGGGCGTCGCCGTTGCGTGGATCGACCGCGGACGCCTCGCACAGGTGCGGGAGATCAACCCCGCTCTCGCTCTCCGCCGCTACTCGGTCGTTCCGAAGTCCTGACGTCGCAGCCGCGCGAGCTGCTCCGCCGCGCGCTCTAACACGCCCACCCGCTTGCAGAACGCGAAGCGCACCAGAGACGCCGCCTCCTCACGCATCCGCGGCCCGCAGAACGCGGTGATAGGGACCGCGACCACGCCGGCGAGGTGGGGGAGTTCGCGGCAGAGGGCCATGGCATCCGCGTAGCCGAGAGGGGCGGCATCCGCCACGACGAAGTAGGAGCCGTGCGAGGCGAACACGTCGAAGCCCGCGGCGTCGAGGCCTGCGGAGAGCAGATCGCGCTTCGCCGCCAGTGTCGCGGCCGCTTCCGTGAAGAAGGAGTCGGGCATCCTCAGCCCCGTCGCGATGGCCGGCTGGAAGGGCGCCCCGTTCACGTACGTCAGAAACTGCTTCACCGCGGTGATCGCCGTGATGAGCTCGGGCGGGGCCGTGACCCAGCCGATCTTCCAGCCCGTCATGCTGAACGTCTTGCCCCCCGACGAGATGGACACCGTGCGATCGGATGCTCCGGGAAGGGTCGCGATCGGAACGTGGGGCCGATCGAACGTGAGATGCTCGTACACCTCGTCGGTCACGATGATCGCGTCGTGACGGACGGCGAGCTCGACGATGGTCTCGAGCGTCTGACGGTCGAACACCGCACCCGTCGGGTTGTGCGGATCGTTCACCAGGATGACCCGCGTGCGGTCCGTCACGGCGGCCCTCAGCTCATCCAGGTCGGGCGCGAAGTCCGGCGCGCGCAGCGGCACCGTGCGATGCACGCCGCCCGCCAGGGCGATCGTCGCGCCGTACGCGTCATAGAAGGGCTCGAACGAGACCACCTCGTCGCCGGTCTCGACCAGGGCGAGGAGCGTCGCAGCCAGGGCTTCGGTGGCACCGGCCGTGACGAGCACCTCGCGATCCGGATCGACGGTGAGGCCGTAGAAACGCTGCTGGTGTTCGGCGATCGCCTCGCGCAGTACGGGCATCCCGATGCCGGGCGGGTACTGGTTGATGCCATCGCGGATGCACCGGACGGCCGCCTCGAGCACCTCGGCCGGGCCGTCCTCGTCGGGGAATCCCTGGCCGAGATTGATCGCCCCCGTTCGTGCGGCGAGGGCGCTCATCTCGGCGAAGATCGTGGCGGACACGGTGCCGTCATCGCTCAGCAGGCCCGCACCGTGTGCTGCCCTCTGCCAGGGACCGGGGATCAACGTCGTCATCTCGCCTCCGTGTTTCGCACACCCAAACTATCGTCGCGTGCAGCTGCGCATGATGGATGCCCACCGGCTCGGTCCAAAGCCCTACCGTTGTGACATGTCGTTGCGTCGACGGATGACCGCAGTCGCACTCGCGCTGCTCACCGCCGCAGCGCTCGCCGGCTGCACCACCGCGTCGCCTGCGCCGACTCCCACGACAGCGATCACCTCCGACGCGGAGGCCCTGGCCGCCGCGACGAAGACGTACGCGGCGTATCTCAAGGCCTCGGACGAAATCTTCCACGACGGGGGCGCCGGCACGGAACGCATCCAGCCGTACATGACTCCGTCCGCCTACAAGAACGCATCGTCGTCCTTCGGGCTGCTTCGCGATCGGGGCTGGCACACGAGAGGCGCCTCCACCTTCACGGACTTCAGGCTTGAACACTTCACCTCGAAGACCGTCTCTGCTTTCCTGTGCTCCGACGTGTCCAAGGTGCGCGTTCTCGACAAGAAGGGAATGGATGTGACACCCGCCTCGCGATCCAAGGTGCTCCCGCTGCAGGTCACGTTTAAGGTGGACGGGCCTTCTCTCCTGCTCGACACGAGTGAGACCTGGGCC
>JBQCJQ010000556.1:0-5781 GCA_051952615.1 Humibacter sp. | reverse complement strand
GAGTGATTGAGCACGTTGACGAGGCACTGCCGAGCCGCGAGCCCGAGCGCGCGCCTGACGTCGGCGGGCAGCTCCGCATATGCCCGTCGGTCTCCCGTCACGTCGACGACGAGGCCGGAGTCCCGCGCGTGATCGATCGCCCGAGCGAGCTCGCTCTCTCGCCATTCGGAACGGTCGCCCAGCTCGCGCCGTTCCTGAGCGCGATGAGGACCGGTGGTCCAATGGTGGATGTCGGACTCGAGCCGTTCACGCAGCTTGGGCGCCAGCGGCCCGGGCTGGGCCGTCGCCAACGCCGCCAACTCGCTCAGGGTCGTGTCGTGCAGCTGGGCGCGCAACTCCGCCGCCACCTGGAGCCGCACTTCGTCGATGTGCTGCTCACGCAGTGTCCGCAGGATCAACGCGTGCGCGCCGCGGTACCAGCCGCGCGTGACTCCATGGAAGAGCAGAAGCGCCATGAAGAGCACGTAGGCCGTCAGTGAGATGGAGTCGAGGCGGAACTGCCTGCCGACGACCACTGCGGCCACGAACACGGCAAGATCGCCCAGCGCATAGGCGGCAGTCGCCCAGAGAACCCCGACGCGCGTGTCGTGCCCCGACCCGCCGATGAGCATGAGGGCGATCAGCGGCAGCGCGATCACGAAGAGATTGGTGTTCGTGTATGACGGGGTCTGCTGGAGCACGGCGACGGTATAGGCGAAGGTCGAGACGCAGCCGACGACGAGGTAGGCGAGCATCGCGAGCCTGCTCTCCGTGACCATCACCACGATGACGAGAGCGGCCATCGGCAGCAGTATGCCTGCGGCCCACCACTGCACTCCCCCGATGAGGAAGAATCCCGGTGCCAGCACGGAGATGAATGCCGCGCCGAGGCAGATCAGCGCACCGACCTGCGTCGACGTCGCGATCGCACGGTTCCCGGCTTCACGTGCGACCTGTGCGGGCATCCCGAGAGACATCGACCAGATTATGGCACGACGCGGTCGCGGGCCGTACCCCCGTCGTGTACCCCGATCAGGGCGGCGGCGCGGGCCGACACGCACTGCTCAGAAGAGGGTCAGGCGCTCCTCGGGAGCGACGGGCGCGGGAGGTGCTTCGGCGAGCATGCGCACTCGTTCGCCCTCGCCGTCACGCATCGCGTTCAGTGCCGCCGACCGGACGCCGCCCGTCGTGGGGTCTTCCTCGCCGCGACGCAGCCCGTGCGCCGCGATCAGCGGCTTGATGCGGGCCGCCAGCCAGGCTCGATACTCCTTCGGGGCGTACGTCTTGCTTCCGTACATCGCCTCGTACTTCGGCACGAGCTCGGGATGCTCGCGCTCCAGCCACAGCATGAACCACTGTTTGACGCCCGGCTTGAGGTGCAGCGCGGTGTAGAGAACGGAGGAGGCACCGGCGTCTTTCGCCGCCGCCAGCGCAGCGTCGAGGTGCGCTCGCGAATCGGTGAGGTACGGCAGGATCGGCATCATGAACACCGAGCACTCCAATCCGTGTTCGCGAACCGCGCGCACGGTCTCGAGCCTGGCCTTCGTGCTCGGCGTGCCGGGCTCGACCGACTTCTGCAGCTCGTCGTCGTAGACCGCGATGGACATCGCCAGGTCGACGGGGACGCGCGTGGCGGCATCCGCGATCAGATCGAGGTCGCGCCGCAGCAGGGTGCCCTTGGTCAAGATGCTGAAGGGTGTTCCCGAGTCGGCGAGGGCCGTGATGATCTGCGGCATGAGTGCGTAGCGCCCCTCGGCACGCTGGTATGGATCGGTGTTGGTGCCGAGTGCGACGGGATGTCTGGCCCAGCTCGGCTTCGCCAGTTCCTTGCGCAGCACCTCTGCGACGTTGACCTTCACGATGATCTCGCGATCGAAGTCGGTACCCATGTTGAGCTCGAGGTAGCGGTGCGTCGGGCGCGCGAAGCAGTTGTGACTCACGACGCCGTTCGCGATGAAGTCGCCCGTCTCGGTCGTGATGTCGATCATGTCGAGATCGACGCCGAGATCTTCGATAGATGTCACGCGCAGGTCCGCGTTGGACTTGATCGCCAGACCGGCGAATTGCACCTTTCTCGAGATTGCGGGCGCCACCAAATCGAAGAAACGGGAGCGCATCGCCAGCCCGCCCGTCACCCGTATGCACACGACGCCGTTGTTGCGCGGAGCTTCCCGGACATAAGTGACTCCGAATCGTTCGAGCGCCGTTTCGATGTGCGCCAGTATCGGTTCAGACTTGTTCGAGATACGCAACACACCGCGCGAGCAGCTTCCTTCAGCATCGAAGACGCCAGCGAGGTAGCCACGACTCCACTCAACACCCGCATCGGAGGGCCAGTCGATCAGAGCGTTGATCGCATCGAAGCTCCTCTGCCTATTGCAGTGGATCGCCGTAATCTGCCGCCGCGTAGTCGTTGCGACCGCGAATGGTCGAATAGTGGTGACGATGCCTTCTTGCGAGAGGTACTCGCGTGATCTGTCGAGCGCTTCGTCGTCCGCCAGCGCGAGACGGAAGTACCGCACACGGTTGATCGTTCCGCTTCTTCGCACGTAGTCCTTGGCGATCATCATGCCGTCACCGCGGATCATCCCGGTGAGGTACCCGCGGCGGTACGCGCTGCTATCCACATCGCCGACGCGAGCTGCCGCCGTGCGTCCCATGCCGAAGCCCATGAGCGAATTGTTCGTGGTCAGATAGGGACGTCTGTCACGCCCGACCATCGAACCCGTGACATGCTTCCACCCGCGTTCGGTCAGGAATCGGTGGTCGCCGCTCGCCACGATCTCTGTTCCGTCTGCAAGGGTCACCCGATGGGCTCGTTTGTGCGTATTCCAACGAGCGAGCACGCGAGACGGGGTGTAACGACGATATCCACCAGCCTGGCGCGTTCCCATCACGAGGTCACCGACGCGCACTGACGCCAACGGCTTGTGCCGACCATCGGCCATGAGGATCAGGGTGTCCGGCGTCAGGCAGTAGGCGCAGGCATGACTGCAGCCCCGATAGGGGTTGATGGTCCAGCCGAAGGGAAGGGCCCCACCGCCGCCCGGCACCTTGTTCAGCGCGGACTTCGCGAGCACCTCGTGGAACGTCACGCCCGCGAAATCGGGAGTGCGTACGGAGCGCACGAGGTTGTTCAACCTGGCCAGGCCGGGCAGGGCATCCGCCTGCTCGACCGAGATCTCCTGGCCGCTCCACCTCATGCATTCATTCGAACATTTTTTCTAGTGATCGTCAAACATGAGTAATCGTTCATCGTTGACATGTTCAATCGTGTCATCCCCTGAAACGGCATCGCGGCCCTGCCCGCCGAAGCGAGAGGGCCGCGATGTGTTCGCGATATCGACTAGGCGTCGTTGCGACGAGTCCGCAGACGACGGGCCACCATCAGGCCGGCGCCGAGCAGCAGCAGAGGTGCGGCGATCGCGATCCATGACAGCGAGTCGGAACCCGTCGACGCGAGGGTGTCGTCGCTCGTCGTGCTTCCGTTCGTCGTGCCGCCCGCGGCGGGATCCCCCGAGCCGGCTGCAGCGGAGGCCGCTGTCACGGTCACACCGGTGCTCGCGACAACCGTTGCCGGGTCGGCTGCCGTCGCGACGATGAGCGTGTGCGCCCCTGGTGTCGTGTCGGCGGGAACCGTTGCGGTCAGCGTCAGGTTGCCGTCGGCGTCAGCCGCAGCGGCGCCGATCGTCACGGGGTCGGAGTGCAGGATGACCGAGTACTGAGTACCGGCATCCAGCCCCGTTCCCTCGATGGTGATCGTCCCGCCGGCCTGAACCGTGGAAGGCGTCGCGGTCACCGCCGGGGTGGTTCCCGCGGGAGTGCCCGGTCCCTGCGGTCCGAGCTTCAGGTCGCAGTCGATCGTGCCTGCCCACAGCGAGTGACCGCCGTTGTTGCCGTCGTCCGACCGGATGACACCCTTCTGCCCGTCGACACAGGTCGTGTTCGGCTCAAGCGCGAAGCCCTCCAGGTTGTAGTCCGGGAGCCCGGTCGGCCGGTTGTAGATCTTGTCGACCACGAACGAGCCGGTGGTGTCGATCCCGAGCAGCGTGGTGGAGCCGGCGGACGTGTTGTCGGCCACCGCCCAGACGCGCTGTGCGTCGGGGTCCCACTGCGTGTCGGCGATCGCCGGCATGCCGGTGTCGATCGCTGCGATGCGGTGGAACGTGCCGTCGCTGTTCAGGGCGTAGGCGTACAGGTGACCGTTCTTCTCCAGTGCGAGGAAGTACAGACCGTTGCCGTGACCCGGGTAGTCGGCGGGGTCGTAGGCCTTGTGGGTGCTCTGGTCGACGAAGCCGTTCTTCGTGAGGTACGAGTCGGGCACCCACGTGATGCCCTCGAATCCGAGGTTCGAGTCGGCACTGCCCGAGATGTCGATCGCGTCGGCGAGGTCGCCGGTCAGCACCCACTGCGTGGTCGGGTGCAGCACGGCGCCCTGCTCGTTCGGGTCGACGCGCAGCACGCTGTCGAGCGGAACGCCGCTCGCGGTGTTGTCACGCTCGGTCGTCACGTAGAGGTAGCCATCCGGTCCGACGCTGATGCCCTCGGCATCCGGCTGTCCGCTGCCGCTCGGGAACACGATGTCCTTGCCACTGCTCCAGCCGTTCGCGGTGTCGGGAACCCAGAGGTCGCCATCCTTCACGAGACGGTAGATGTGGCTCTTGTTCTTCGCCGCCCACATCACGTTCGGGGTCGCCGGGTCGATGTCGAGGCCCGAGACATCCTGGCCGGAGAGCGGGGTCACGAACTCGCACTCGTTGTCGGCGACCTTCCAGTCCTGGCTGCCCGGCCACACGACGCCGCCGGGGATGGCGGGGCCGCTTCCGCTCGGAGCCTCGGTCTGGCAGGGCACCTGACCACCGTTGTCTGGGGTGCTCGGCGGGATGATCTCGCCGGCGCATGCCGTCGCGTTGGACTCACCGAAGCTTGACGTCGCGGTGTGCACGAAGGTGTCGGCGGCGTCGGGGCAGCTCGACCAGGTGCCGGGCTCCGCGTCGTTGTCACCCCAGCTCACCTGGTCGACGAGCGTCGTGCCATCCGCGAGGTAGAGCCTGACGGCGTCGCCGCCGGCGCTGAGACCCTGGTTGGAGGCGAGCACGAGGTAGCCGTGTGCTGGGACGGTCGTGCCGTTGGGAGCGTCGATCGGGCCGGGCGCGTGGCCGCTGTCGGTCTGAGTCCACGTGGAGACGTCGATGGCGGTGTCGCCCGTGTTCACCAGCTCGTAGTTGTCGCTGTCGGAGCTGACCTCGTTGATCTTCACCGCCTGCCACGAGGTGTCACCGCCGTCGCCGGGATCGCCGTCCCCGGGAGTGCTGGGGTCGGGGTTGAGCTCACCGGGTGATGGTGCCGTCTGGGCCACGAAGTCGCCGGTGCCGTTCGGAATCCTGCCGTACGAGTCGAGGTGGAAGTCCCCCCACTCGTAGGAGTCGGCCAGCGTTGTGCCATCCGGCTCATACAGGCTCAGCAGGTCACTCTTCTTGAGTTTGAAGTTGGCGTCTTCCTCGAGGAAGACAGCGCCCGGCTGGATGACCGTTCCGGAGGGAACCGTGTACGTGACGGCGTTCTCCCGACCGGTCAACACGTAGCCAGAGGCGTCGAGGGCCTCGGTGCCGGTGTTGATGAGTTCGACCCAGTCGGGGTTTCCGTTGGTCTCGATCTCGTTGATTCGGAGGGGGCTCGTGCTCTCGGCGGCCGATGCGGCTGCCGGGACGGCGAGTAACCCGGCGAGCACGAGGGCCGGGCCTGCTGTGAGGGCGAGTAAACCTGAGAATCTTTTCAGCACGCGCCCACCGTGTCGGCACC
>JBQCJQ010000555.1:0-3095 GCA_051952615.1 Humibacter sp. | reverse complement strand
CAAGGCGGCCGTCAAGCAGTTCAGCGAGGGGCTGTACGCCGAGTTGACGGACAGCGGGATCGCTGTGTGCACGATCTTCCCGGGCAACATCAGCACGAACCTCACCGGGAATTCGGGCGTGACCATGGTCGACGCCGGCGGAAGGAAGGTGCGGGCCACTGCCCCTGAGGAGGCAGCCCGGCGCATCGTCGAGGGGATTGAGAAGAAGCGGTTCCGGGTGCTCATCGGACAGGATGCCGTGATCCTCGATGCGCTGGTGCGCCTGAATCCTCGCGGAGCCACACGGTTCGTCGCCCGGCAGATGACGTCCGTTCTCGCGAAGGATGCGTCGTGACGGCGGCGTCGGACCGGAGCGACTACGACGTCATCGTTGTCGGGTACGGCGGAGCCGGAGCCGTCGCCGCGATCGAGGCGGCCGAACGCGGCGCGCGCGTGCTCGCCATCGACAGGGCCTACGGCGGGGGCGCGACGGCGCTTTCAGGTGGTGTGGTCTACGCCGGCGGAGGGACGCCCTTTCAGAGGGCCGAGGGCGTCACCGACACGGTCGAGGACATGTACCGGTACCTCGCGCTCGAGACCGGTGACGCGGTCTCCGAGGCCACGCTACGGCAGTTCTGCGAGTCGAGCGCCGACCTGATCGCGTGGCTCGAGGTGCACGGAGTGTCCTTCGCCGGCGGGGTGCCGGACTACAAGACCTCGTACCCGACCGACCGGCACTACCTCTATCACTCCGGGAACGAGAAGGCCCACCCGTTCCGCGAGGTTGCCCGCCCCGCGCCTCGGGGTCACCGAGTGCTCGCGAAGGGACTGTCGTCGGGCAAGGCGATGTGGACGGCGCTGCACGAGTCGGCCGGATCCGCGGGGGTGGCAGAGATCACTGCGGCCCGCGTCGAGCAGCTTCTCGTCGATGACGCGCGGGTCACCGGCGTGCAGTTCCGGGCGCTGCCCAGGACAGGTGCCGTCGCGCGACTTCATCGGCGGCTGCTGCGGTGGGGTGGAAAGATCGGCAACTGGATGCCACCCATCGGCCGGGTGTTCACCGACCGGGCGGACTCGCTGTGGCAGCAGCATGCGGTTGCACACACGGCATCGGCGGGGGCGGTCGTGCTCGCCGCCGGCGGCTTCATCAACGATGCGGAGGCAGTGCGCACGCACGCCCCGGGCTTCGCGGATATCAGTCCACTGGGCACGCCGGGCGACGACGGAGCCGGGATCAGGCTCGGGCAGCAGCTCGGAGGCGCCACTGCGAAGCTGGAGAATGTCACGGCGTGGCGTTTTCTGACACCGCCGAGCGCCCTCCTGGAGGGAATCGCAGTCGACTCCGACGGGGTTCGCATCGCCAACGAGGACTTGTACGGCGCAACCCACGGCGCCGTCATGATGCGCGAGCACGCGGGACGCGGCTGGCTGATCTGCGATGCAGAGACCTGGCGGCGGGCACTAGGGCAGCTGCGCACTCAGACCCAGTCGTTCCAGCTGCTCCAGCTGATCCCGCTCTTCCTCTTCGGGCGGACGAAGGCGCCCACGATCGACGCGCTCGCAGAGCGGATCGGGGTCGACGCGGGCGGACTGATGCGATCGGTTGCGGCCTATAACCGCGGCATCCGATCTGCCGAAGGCGATCCCCTGCACAAGGCGCCGGAGTACTGCTCCCCGATCGAGAAGTCGCCGTTCTACGCGATCGACATCTCGGCAAGGAACGTCATCTACTTCCCACTGCCCGGACTGACCCTCGGTGGGCTTGTGGTGGACGAGCAGACGGGTGCCGTGATGCGCGAAGACGGCACCCCGATCGCGGGCCTGTACGCGGCCGGCCGCAACGCTCTCGGGATCTGCTCGAACGGCTATGTCTCCGGTCTGTCCCTGGCGGACTGCGTCTTCAGTGGGCGCCGGGCCGGCCACCACGCGGCGGAGGCGGCGGACGTTCCCGAGTCAGGCCGACGTGGCCAGCGTCCGTAGCAGCTCGGCCTCCTCCGTCGCCATGCCGTAGCTGTGCTCGGCCAGGGGGTAGCCGCCCGTGCGCACGTCATCCGCGTACTCGCCGATCGCGCGCCGCATCAGCGAGCCGAGCTCCGCGTACCGCTTCACGAAACGCGGGCTGACCCCCTCGTACATGCCCACCAGATCGTGCAGGACCAGCACTTGCCCGTCCGTCGACGGACCGGCGCCGATCCCGATCACGGGCACGGTCATGCGAGGCATGATGACGTCAGTGACGGGGGAGGGAATGGCCTCGAACACGACCGCGAAGCATCCGGCCCGCTGCAGGGCCAGAGCGTCATTCCATACGTCGCGGGCTTCGTCGGCCGTGCGGCCCCGGGAGCGGAAGCCGCCTCCGGCGGCGGCTGTCTGCGGGGTGAGTCCGACGTGGCCCATCACCGGGATCCCTGCGGCGATGATCGCCTTCGCCCGGTCGACCGAGCTGCCGCCTCGCTCGAGCTTGACCGCGTCACACCCCGCCTGTTTGACGAAGCGCTGCGCCGTTTCGACGGCCTGCTCGTCGGAACGCTCGTAACTGCCGAATGGCAGGTCGCCCACGAGCAAGGGAGTTCTGATCCCCCGTCGGGTCGCGGCGGCGAGCAGCAGCATCTCGTCTACGGTGACGGGAACGGTGCTCTCGTAGCCGAGGACCGTCATCGCGCCGGAGTCGCCGACGAGAACGACGTCGACCCCGGCGGCCTCGGCGGCGAGGGCGCTGGGGTAGTCGTACGCCGTCACCATGACGATCGGGGTGGCTGTGGCCTTCAGCTCAGCGAGCGCACGGATCGTGAGGCGTGGCCGCTCTCTCGACGTCGCGGCGGGGATCGGGTGAGCGCTCATGGCTCACGTTTGCCCGTGAGCAGCTCTGCCACCGAATGGTCGACGGCGATGATCATGTTTGCCCTGTCGACGTGAACGACGCGGGGTCGGAAGTCCTCGACTTCGGCATCCTCGTAGTCCGCGTACGACGCGACGATCACCAGGTCGCCGCAATGGACGAGTCGTGCGGCGGCGCCGTTCACCTGGATGCTGCCCGATCCGCGCTCGCCCGCGAGCGCGTACGTGACGAACCGTGCGCCGTTGTCGACATCGAGTACGTGAACCTGCTCGTTCAC
>JBQCJQ010000554.1:0-4598 GCA_051952615.1 Humibacter sp. | reverse complement strand
AGGCCGAGGTTCTCCCACGCGCGGATGACGTCGACGGCCTGCACGGGAGTCCAGCCCTGGTTCGCGTCGGCGCGCAGCGTGACCTCGGGTCCGACGGCATCCCGTACCGCGCGCATGGCGGCGACGTCGTCTCCGCCCGCGCCGACCTTGAGCTTGAGCGTGTGGAAGCCGGCATCCCTGTGCCGAACCGCGGTCTGCACGAGACCGTCGATGCCCGCGTCATTCGCGACGGCGGACAGGGTCATGTCGGTACGAACGTGCGAGATGGATGCCCCGAGCAGCTCATGCAGCGGAACTCCCGCCTGCTGCGCCGCGAGATCGTAGATCGCACAGTCGACGGCCATGCGAGCAGCGGAGTTGCGCACGATGGCGCGCTCCAGTGCGAGGCTCGCCGCGGCGGGGTCGTCTACCGGGAGCCCGAGGACGGCATCCCGCAGCGGACCCTCGACGGCCGCCATCACGCTCGCAACACTCTCTCCGGTCACGCGCCAGCTCGTCGGCGCCTCGCCCCATCCGCTGCGCCCCTCGGCATCGACCACCTCGACGAGCAGCGCGTCGATCGAGGTCGCGGTGCGCACCGCCGTCACGAACGGCCGCACCAGCGGAACGGACCGCCGGTGCAGCCGCACCGCCGCGATCGTGGTCATGGGTTCCAACTTGACACACTTCGCATTTGCTTCGCCACCCGGTCCAAGACCCGTTTGACGAAGTCTCGCAACACCACCTAGTGCGTCAGCGCAGGTCCTTCACGCCCTTCGGCGCCACGAGGATCGTGACCGTTGCGGTGCTGTTCGCGTCGTTCAGCTTGGTGGTGTCGATCTTCAGGTACTCGCCGTCGTCCTGAGTGCCGTTCGGCAGCATCTTGGCGTGCAGCTGGTACGGGGTCGTCGAACCGGTGACTCCGTCGATTCCGAAGTCGTTGTCGTTGCTGACCACCAGCGTCTTTCCGCCGTCGGTCGTCGCGACGCCCTCCACCTTGTCGTGGCCGAAGAACCCGCCGGTCGGGTCGAGCTTGGTCACGAGGGCGCCGAGGTCGACATCCGTCGCCTTCTTCACCGGCGTGATGCCCACCGACGCGAGCGCCGTGGTGGCGGTTGCCGTGTCATCCGTGCCGACGAAGGCCTCGATCGAGCTCTGCGCGGCGCCGACGAGCAGCCCGCCCTTCTTCGCGTTGTACGTCGCGCTCGCGACCTTCGAGCTCGGACCCACGTCGGTCGCCCCGGTCAGGTCGATCTTGTAGAGCTGCTTGTACGCATTCGGCTCGAAGTTGCCGTCGCGCTCATCCACGATGAACTGGGTGTTCGAGATGGCCGTGATCTCGCTGACCGCACCCGCGTGAATCTTCGGGTCGGTGAGCAGGTAGAGGTACTCGTGCGTGGCCTTGGTCTTCAGGTTGTAGGTCACGATGCGGGTAGGCGCCACCTGGGCGGGCTTCGCGGTGAGGTCGGGCGTCTGCAGCGCTGACTGCATGATGCCGACAAGCGTGCTGCCGTCGGGCGTGATCGTGAGACCCTCCATGCCCTTGTTCGGCACGCGCTGTGCCAGCTCCGCGGGCAGGCTGCCGTCGAACGGCGAAAGGCGACCGATCTGCTTGCCGTTCTTGTCGAAATGCGTGATGAAGGGGCCGTACTCGTCGGAGACCCAGAACGTGCCGTCGGGGAGTGCGACGAGTCCCTCGGAGTCGTAGCCGTTCGGGCTCTTCGGCAGCACGTTGCCGTTGATGTCCTCGATGGTCTCGCCCGTGTCGGCCTGGCCATTGACGAGGCCGTTGTAGCCCGAGCCGTCTGCTGCCTTCAGCGGGATCGTCTTCTCGAGGACAGCCTTGCCGTCGACGAGCTTGAACTTGCCGATCGCCGGGTTGAACGACGGCATCGGCTCCATCTTCGCGCCGTCCGGCACGTCGACGTTCGGTCCACGGTCGGTGAGGCCGTAGACCTCGTCAGACGAGTGCGGAACAGGGGCGAGCGAGGAGCCGTAGGCGCCTCCGGTGATCTTCACGCCGCCGATCGTGGCCAGTGGAGGAAGGTTCGTCTTGAACAACGAGACGGCGTCGTTGACCGTATAGGTGAACGAGTCGGCGCCGACGAAGCCGGCCTGCGGCGTGTACGAGAACGTGCCGTCGCTGTTCAGTGCGAGCGAGCCGTGCGTCGGGTTCGTGTGCGAGACGATCGTGGCGGATGCCCCCGAGTCGTTGTCGAGGATGCTGTACTTCGGCTTGATTGACTGGCCTTGGGAGATGAGGTAGGAGTCGGCGTTCGCGGTGGCGGGACCGTTGCCGTGGCCGTTGCCCTGGTTCCCGTGATCACCGCCCTGGCCGTTGCCTTGGCTGTTGTTGCCCTGGCTGTTGCCTGCGGCGAAGGGGTGCGCCGGCGCGGCCGAGGCGGCACCGGCGGTGACGCACGACAGCGCCACTCCGAACGCTAGGGCTGAGGTGAGGATGACGGATCTGCGTCGCATTGGGGGGCTCCTTCGCGGAATGGATGCACGATGGAGCCTTCTCGCGGCAGATGACTCTGTCAGGACGTTCAGGTGGCGAAATGCGAGACCGAGGGTGAACGGGGCGTGACTCGGCGCTGTCCCGCGGGTAGACCGGCGCGGTACCGTGTGCTCATGTTCAGAAGGTTTCTGCACGAGCTCGGGGCTGTTGCTCTGAGGGTGCTGGAGGCCCTGCGTATCATCCTTTCGGGCATGGATGGCCGTCGCAATGCCGATGAGAGTGCGGCGAAGCTGTACCAGCAGCCCCGCGATGAGTATCGACCCTGACCAAGCACGGGCACCCGTTGGCGTCTGCTGCTTTCGACGTCCGCTCCGATGCCGCGAACCCCTCAATCGCGAGGGGGTGAATCCCCGGCGACGGTCGCGCGGGAATCGCGGGGGAATCGGGCGATTCGTCCGTGCAGGGTGTGGTCGGTCATCCGTCGTCAGCAGAATGGTGGGATGACGTTTCGTCGCGCAAGGCGACGGGGAGGCAGGGCACGATGACGAGCACTGAGACGGTGGCGACAGGATTCGGCTACGACGAGGCCGATCTGCAGGCGAAGGCCCGCGATCATCTGTGGATGCACTTCGCCAGGCAGTCCGTGATGGAAGACGGCGCAGGCGTCCCCATCATCGTGCGCGGCGAGGGCCACCGGGTGTGGGACATCCAGGGCAAGGAGTACATCGACGGGCTCGCCGGGCTCTTCACCGTGAACGCCGGCCACGGACGCAAGCGCCTTGCGGAGGTCGCCGCGAAGCAGGCCGAGCAGCTGGCGTTCTTCCCGATCTGGTCGTACGCGCATCCCTCGGCGATCGAGCTGGCCGACCGGCTCGCCGGGTACGCACCCGGCGACCTGAATCGTGTCTTTTTCACCACGGGCGGGGGTGAAGCGGTCGAGACCGCGTTCAAGCTCGCGAAGTACTACTGGAAGCTGCGCGGCAAGCCCACGAAGCACAAGGTGCTGTCGCGCTCCATCGCGTATCACGGCACTACGCAGGGCGCTCTTGCTCTGACGGGCATCCCGGAGATGAAGCAGATGTTCGAGCCGCTGACGCCCGGTGGCTTCCGCGTGCCGAACACCAACTTCTACCGGGCAGCAGAGCACGGCGCACCCGCGGATGACCTCGAGGCGTTCGGCCAGTGGGCCGCCAACCGCATTGCCGAGATGATCGAGTTCGAGGGACCCGACACGGTCGCCGCGATCTTCCTCGAGCCCGTGCAGAACGCCGGTGGCTGCTTCCCGCCGCCTCCCGGATACTTCCAGCGCGTGCGCGAGATCTGCGACGAATACGACGTGCTGCTGGTCAGCGACGAGGTGATCTGCGCGTTCGGCCGCATCGGCAGCATGTTCGCGTGCGAGGAGTTCGGGTACCAGCCCGACATGATCACCTGCGCGAAGGCCATGACGAGCGGATACTCCCCGATCGGCGCCTGCATCGTCAGCGAGAAGGTGTACGAGCCGTTCAAGCACGGACAAGCGTCGTTCCCGCACGGGTACACGTTCGGCGGACATCCTGTCTCGGCTGCCGTCGCGCTGGAGAACCTCGACATCTTCGAGGAGGAGCGGCTCAACGAACACGTGCGCGAGAACTCGCCGCTGTTCCGGGCGGAGCTCGAGACGCTGCTCGACCTGCCGATCGTCGGCGACGTGCGCGGTGCAGGGTACTTCTTCGGCATCGAGCTGGTGAAGGACAAGGCGACGAGGGAGACGTTCAACGACGAGGAGTCGGAGCGACTGCTGCGCGGATTCCTGTCGAAGGCGCTCTTCGACGCCGGGCTGTATTGCCGTGCGGATGACCGGGGGGACCCCGTCATCCAGCTGTCGCCGCCGCTCACGATCGGTCCGACCGAGTTCGCGCAGATCCGCGAGATCCTGCACGACGTGCTCACCGAGGCATCGAACCGCCTGTAGCGCCGAGGGATGCCCCGTGATCGCCGCGCGTCTGGCGACACCCCCGTGATCGCCGCGCGTCTGGCGACGCCACGTTGGCCCCCCATCTCAAAGTCGTCGCCACTTGGTGTGGGTTGGCGCTCGCGCCCGCACCCCGAAGTCGTCGCCACTTCGGGTCGGTTCGGCCGGCGGGATTCCGCACGAAGTGGCGACGACGTGGGGGGGGGG
>JBQCJQ010000553.1:0-3613 GCA_051952615.1 Humibacter sp. | reverse complement strand
TCACGTACGTGTAGACGGCGTAGGTGCCGGTGACCAGGGCGGCGACGCAGAGCACCGCCGCGACGATGACGCTCCATCGCGGTTGCGTCCGGCGGCGCGGATGCGGTCGCTGTTCGCGCTGCATGGTGCGGTCCTCCCCCATCTCAGTGAAGCGTCACACAGGGCTCCCCGAGAAGTCGTCGGACGAGAACCACCCCTGTCTCACCCCCGATTCACCCGTGTCTGAACGGATGACTCGGGAGCCGTTGTCCGTGGCCGCCCGGCGGCAGTGTCACCGGTGGCGCTTAGGGTGCGGGTGTGGCGGAACCGGTGGATCAGTGGTGGGCGAGGCGGCAGTTCTCGCGCGGCACCGACGTGCCTTATCCGATCGGCACCTATCGAGAAGCGTGGGCTTCTTTTCCGGCTTTGATCAGGCAATATCATCCTGATTTGAATCGTGGATTCACGCTGTCGCAGATCCCGCCGGCGGCCGAGGTGTTGCTGCAGTGGCAGTGCGAGGCCGGCCACATCTTCGTCGCGACGCCGGCAGAGCAGCGCGAGCGACCAGGGCAGCAACGTCGACGTTCGGCGTGGTGCCCGGAGTGCACACGGCTGGCGCTCGCACGTCCCAACCCGCGGGTGAGCGTCGTTCGGGATGAGCAGGGACACGTCTCCGCGGCAGCTGCGGCTCCCGTGCGACCGCCGGGCCCCTCGCGAGCATCCCGACCGCCTCGCGGCATCTGCGACAAGACGCCGGCCCTGCCTGCAGGATCCCCCTTCCTCAGCGCGTGCGCCCCTAAGCCCGCGTCGACGGTCGAGGCCGATCTGCGCGCGGGCCTGGAGTCGCGGCTCGCGCTGACGACCGGACTCAATGCCGTCCGCATCGCGCGGCCGTTCTTCGACCACCTCGAGGTGTGGCCCGACATCCTGTTGCCGGAGCTGCAGGTCGCGCTCGAGTACGACAGCACCGGGCGGCACGGGCTCGAGCACGTCGGCAAACGGCAGCAGGCCGACGAGCGCAAGGATCGCGCAGTGCGGTCGGCGGGATGGGAGGTGGTGCGCATCCGCACCGGCCGCCTTCCCGCCCTCGGCCCGCACGACATCGTCGCCTCGGGGGTGACGAAGAAGACGTACGAGCGGATCATCGACGAGCTCCGCGCCATCCGCGGCCCGCTGTTCGTCGACGCCTACCTGCGCTGAAGGAGCTCGGCGTCGCGTCTCGAGCCCGACGTGTCCGTAGCGTCATGGCACGGGCCGCACCACCTCACGCACGCACTGCGACCGCCTCGCTGACCCATCGCGCGTAGAGCTCCCACGGGTTGTCCACCCCTGCACCCAGCGCCTCGACGTGTTCCGCGAGTTCGGGCGACAGCTGGAACCATTCGCTGGTGCCGAGCCGCCACTCGGCGAACTGTGCGTGGCGAGCGTGCTCGCGGGTGCGGGTGCCTCGCTCGAGCGCGACGAGCTCGTGGTGCCACAGCTGCGACATGCGCTGCCGGAGGTTGCTCGACGTGCCGATCTTCATGCGGTCGTCGAAGCGGATGTAGTACACGACGTCCACTCGCGGCAGCGGCAGGTCGTCGTCTGGGCTGGTCCCGTAGACCCACTCGCACACGCCGCACACCCACGCGGACGGATATCGGATGCCCACCCGCGCCCCGCACGCCGGGCACGGAGTCGGCAGTACATCGTCGGTTCCGTATTCCTGAGCGACCCAGTCGGCGCCGAGAGCGAGGTGGCGGATGCACACGGGGATCGGAGCACCGGCATCGACGACGTCGGAGCAGCCCGGAACCACGCACGCCACTGGCTCGCGCATCATGATGTTCCTCTCGTCAACCGGTGTCCGTTCAGCATCGCAGTGGCCTCCGACGGCGCGAGCGACGGCACCGCCGGTGCAAGCCACGGCACCGCCGGTGCCCCGAGCGGCCGCAGCACCGATGCCTCGATCTCCCTCACTCGTGCTCCGGCAGCAGCGGCGCCGACAGGCCGGGATCGCGACCGAGATGCGCAGCCCTCGATACCGAGGTCGCACCGAAACGGTCGCGCACAGCGTCGACCACCGTGTCGAGGCGTGACCCGTCGCCCCAGTCGATCGGCAGCTCAGGCTGCATGCTGTCGGAGCTGCCGAGCTGCGAGAAGGAAACGCCGATGAGGGTGATGCCTCGCTCAGCGATCACGGGCTGCGCCACCGCCAGCAGACCCTGCGCGATGGTGAGCAGCACGGCGGTGTGGTCCGTGGGCGAGCGGAGTGTGCGAGACCTGGTGGCCTTCGCGAAGTCGCCGTAGCGCAGGCGTAGAACGACCGTGCGGCACATCCGATCCTTGTCGCGAAGGCGACGAGCCAGCCGGTCCACGATCTGGGTGAGGATCAGCCCGAGCTCCTCCGGCGAGCGCGGCTTGCTCCCCAGCGCACGCTGCGACCCGATCGAGCCCCTTCGACGGGTGGTGTCGACCGGTCGCGGATCCCTCAGCCTGGCCAGTGCGTGCAGGTGGGTGCCGACCGCCTTGCCGAGCGCTCTCTGGGCCGTCGACTCTTCCAGCTCGGCCAGCTGACCGACGGTACGGATGCCCATGCGGTGCAGCTTCTCCGCGGTCACGGCGCCGACTCCCCACAACCGCTCGACGGGCAGCGGAAGCAGGAACTCCCTCTCGCGCTCCGGCTCGACCACGAGGAGGCCGTCGGGCTTGCTCACGGCGCTGGCGACCTTGGCGAGGAACTTGGTGCGCGCCACCCCGACCGAGATCGCGAGCCCCACCTCGGCGCGAACCCGCTCCCGCAGCCGCACGGCGATCTGCTCCGGTGTTCCCGAGATGCGTCGCAGACCCCCCACCTCGAGGAACGCCTCGTCGATGGAGAGCCCCTCGACGAGGGGCGTCGTGTCGCGGAAGATCGCGAACACGTCTTTGCTGGCCGCGGAGTAGGCATCCATGCGGGGAGGAACGACGATGGCATCCGGACAGAGGTCGCGTGCCTGGCGCCCGCCCATCGCGGTGCGCACTCCCCGAGCCTTCGCCTCGTAGCTCGCCGCCAGCACGACACCCCCGCCGACGATGACCGGCCGTCCGCGCAACCGCGGGGCATCCCGCTGTTCGACCGAGGCGTAGAACGCGTCAAGATCGGCGTGCAGCACCGTCGCCTCGCCCCGCATCCCAGCCTCCCGTGATTCGAATGTATCTACGAATCATGACAGGCATCACCGACAAAAGAGCCCGGGATGTCGCACCTGGGGAGAACTCAGGCGACGAAGGTGACGGGGGTCGTGGCCGCGAGCGGCTTACACGAGCTCAGCGTGCGCGCGAGGGCGCGACGCGCGGTGTGCCCCGACGGGGATCGCTGACCGCACGGGCGCGGTCCAATGACCGGGGGCATCTGATCGCCAGGTGCGGCCGGGGGTGAGTGTCAGGCCGAGGAGTGTGAGCAGAGCGCTCGCCCAGTCGAGGTCGCGTGCCGAGCGTGCGTCGGCGTGGTCGAAGTCGACCAGGAACAGCACGCGCTCGCCGTCTTTCGCATGGAACTCGACGTTCCACTGCGCGGCTCCGGGGTCGTAGCTCGCGTCGATCATGACGACTGTCGTCAGGTCCATGGTCGCCCTTCGTGTGGCCTGCGTTCCCCAGATCGGATGGCAGGGCA
>JBQCJQ010000552.1:0-3469 GCA_051952615.1 Humibacter sp. | reverse complement strand
CCGACCGCGACACCCCGGAGTCCGCCGGGCTGATCTACGGGGTGATGGGAGTCGGCTCGGCCGCCCTCGCGCTCAGCGTCGCGTGGTTCCCGCGGCGGTTCAGGCTCCGAGCGCGATGGCTGATGTTCGCCGTCGTCCTGCTCATCGGGTCGGTGTTGCTGCCCGCGATGCACTCCATACTCACCGTGGCGATCGCACTCTTCGTCGCCGGCATCGGAGTCGGACCGACCCTGGTCACCCAGTACAGCCTGGCGGCCGAGAGGAGCCCGGCCGGCCGCTCCGCGACCGTCATGACGATTCTCGGATCGGCCGTGATCGTCGGCCAGTCGGCCTCCTCCGCCATCGTCGGAGCCGTCGCTCAATCCTCGGGTGCGCAGGTCGCAGCATTCGCACCCCTGGTCGCCTCGCTCGTCGTCGTCGGAGCGGGCGTCGCCAACGCGGTGCTCGAGCGCCTCGCATCACGACGAGCCGAGGTCGCCGCGAGGCACGAACACCCGACGGTCCCTGCCGTGGTCAGTGCACGACGAGCGGAATGACCTCGACACCGCTGTGGTCTGCACGCGTCTCGGCGAGCTCCCTCGCCAGCGACACCGCCGCTTGACGGTCGGGTACGTCGATCACGTAGAACCCGCCGATCATCTCCTTCGTCTCGGCGAAGGGTCCGTCGATGGCGGTCTGCGCGCCGTCCTCGCCCGTGCGCACCGTTGTCCACTTGGCCGAGCCCTCGAGCTGGCCGTCCGCGAGAATGGCGCTCCCCGCGCGCTCGCGCAGCGTGCGGTGGCCGTCGTCGATCGCGCGCCACTCGTCTTCGGTCATCCGGTCCCAACGCTGTTCGTTGCCGACCATCACCAACAGGTACTTCGCCATGTTCGTCCTCGTCTCGTGAGCTGCGGCGCTGATGCGCCCTCACCAGCACGTCGAACGGCGGTCCCGGTTTTCGACACCCGCCTCGTGCGAGGCTCTACTCCGTCTTGCCCAGAACGTGCACCGGGATGGCGAAGGCGAGCGCGATGCAGATGATGCCGCTGAAGAAGGCGAGTGCTTCCCATCCGGCGGCCTGGGAGGCGTAGCCCATGATGACCATGCCACCGAGGAACAGCACGAACGACACGATCAATGCAATGACATTCACTGCCGGAACACCTTTCCCATCAACGGGCACCGGCTCCGGCACCACGACTACCAACCTACTCGTAAGGATGTGTTGCGTGATCGAACAAAAACGAGCAAAAGGGCGGAATGGGGGTTCTATCCACAGGCGATCCCCGCTAGTGTGACGAAGACGGCGACTTGACCAGGCAAATACGCCTTCCGTCGATCGATGGTCGAGCTCATGGCCGACCGGCGTCGTCAAGCTGGAACGGACGCTGATCGTCAGCGGGGTGAGGAGACGTCTGTGCTATCCGAGCAGGTGATCACGACCGGCACTCGAGTGCTGCATCCGCATCGTCACCTGCTCGTGAACGGGGTGATCGCAACCCTCGCCCTCACCACTCCGGTGTTCGCGGTGGCGTACTGGCTCACCATCCCCAAGGACACGTGGCCGTGGGTCGTCGCTCTGCACGTTCTGACCGCAGTGGTCGTGCTGCTGCTCATCCTGCGCTTCCGGCGCACGTCGGTCACGGTCTCTCCTCGCGGAGTGCGCGAACGCGGATTCCTCGGCCAGGTCAACGAGATCTCCAACGACGACATCGGCACCATCTGCCTCATCGAGCTGTACCGCGACAACACCCTCGATACGCAGCCGAACCTGTTCGTGCTCGACCGGGAGGGAGAGGTGCGCGTGCGGCTGCGTGGCCAGTACTGGCCACGATCGACGATGGAAGACGTCGCCGAGGTGCTCGACCGGCCTATCGTCAACGTCTCGGACTCGATCACCCTGTCGGAGATGCGGTCATCGCGCCCCGAGTGGCTCTACTGGTTCGAGCGCGTCTCGCTGCTCTCGTGGCTCTGACCCGGATGACCCTGACCCAAACGCTCAGACCTCGGCGTCGGTGCGCAGACCGACCATCGTGCCGTCCGTGCTCGACGGCAACGGGGTGAATCCGAGCCGTCGGTAGAACGCTCCGGCACCGACGTTGTCGGCCCCGTATCCCAGCCACACTCCGGGGACACCCTCGGCGTTCAGCCGTGCGATCAGCGTGCGCATGAGCTTGCGCCCGAGGCCCTGCCCCTGAAGCTCGGGCAGCAGGTCGATGTGCAGGTGCGCCGGATACTGCGCGAGCTCGGGGATGAGCATCCGTTCCGGATTCCGGCCGTCGCGGATGAACCGCTGGGTCGGTGTGTCCTCGCCGGTGAGCGGATACTTCGCGTCGAAGGACGGCAGCCACTCTCTCCGCACCTCGTCGACGAACGCCGCCGTGTCCGGAACTCCGAGGATGTACCCGCGGGCCCTCCCGTCGACGTCGGCGACGAAGGCGAAGTCGGGCTCGAGGTCGACGTAGGGCAGGGCGTAGATGTCGGGAAGCAGGTCGTCGGTGTCGAGCCATCCCGTGGCATCCGTGCCCGACTTTCCCGTCTTCACGCAGATCTCGTAGACGTCGTCGCGATCGCTCGGGCGATAGGGGCGGATGTCTGCCAAAGGTCTGGTCCTCTCGGTTGGAACTTCGCTGGTCGAGTGAGCGGGTTCGGCTCGCCTCTAGCGCGCCAGAGGCGGAACCGTCTTGGGCCGCACGACGAACCACAGGGCGCACACCGAGACCAGCGAGCAGCCGAGCATCACGATGCCCATCGGCGCGGCGCTGGCCACGCCGAGAAGGCCGACGAGCGGCGACAGCAGGCCCGCGATCGAGAAGTTCGCGGCACCTTGCAGAGACGCGGCCGTGCCCGCCTCGGCGCCGTGTCCGTTGAGCGCCAGCACCTGAACGCAGGGGAAGCCGAACCCTGCCGCACAGATGAAGAACCACAGCGGGATGATCACACCCCAGATGCCGACACCGGAACTGCCCAGCACGACGATGAGTGCCGCCGCCACGGTCATCACCGCCGTCGACCCGGCAAGCACCCACTGCGGACCGATCCGTTTCGCCAGTCGCGCCGCGGACTGCACTCCGATGATGATGCCGACCGAGTTGGCGGCGAAGAGCGCGCCATACTGCTGAGCGCTGAACGAGTACACGGTCTGGAAGACGAACGAGCTCGACGACAGGTACGCGAAGAGCCCGGAGAAGTTCATCGCGCTGACGATGACGACACCGACGTAGACACGGTCGCTGAGCACCACCTTGAAGCGATGGAACACGCTCGAGTCGCCCGTCGCGATGCGGGCCTCCTTCGGCCGAGTCTCCCGGATCCAGAGCACGAGGCAGACGAGCATGACCGCGCCGTAAGTGGCGATGACCCAGAAGATGCCTCGCCAGGGCATGATCAGCAGCAGCTGCGACCCGAGCACCGGAGCGATCACCGGAGCGAGGCCGTTGACCAGCGCGAGGCGCGAGAGCATCGTGACGAGGCGGTGTCCGCTGAACAG
>JBQCJQ010000551.1:0-2185 GCA_051952615.1 Humibacter sp. | reverse complement strand
GGGTGTTCTACGACGGCCCGCCGTTCGCCAACGGCCTGCCGCACTACGGGCACCTGCTGACCGGATACGCCAAGGATGTCTTCCCCCGCTACCAGACCATGCGCGGCAAGCAGGTGCACCGCAGGTTCGGCTGGGACACCCACGGACTTCCGGTGGAGTTGGAGGTGGAGCGCCAGCTCGGCATCACCGACAAGAGCCAGATCGACGACATGGGCATTGCCGCGTTCAACGCCGCCGCCCGCCGATCCGTCTTCACCTACAGCACCGAGTGGCAGGAGTACGTCACAAGGCAGGCGCGCTGGGTCGACTTCGACAACGACTACAAGACGCTCGACGTCACCTTCATGGAGTCGGTGATCTGGGCGTTCAAGCAGCTGTACGACAAGGGTCTCGCGTACGAGGGCCACAAGGTGCTGCCGTACTGCTGGCGCGATCAGACCCCGCTGTCCAACCACGAGCTGCGCATGGACGACGACGTCTACAAGACGCGTCAGGACCAGACCGTGACCGTCACGTTCCCGCTGGTGGGGGAGAAGGCCGAGGCCCTCGGCCTCACCGCCGTTCGCGCCCTCGCGTGGACGACGACGCCGTGGACGCTGCCGACGAACCTCGCGCTCGCCGTTGGCCCCGACATCGTCTACGCGGTGGTGCCCGCCGGGCCGAACGGCACGCCGGACGCCGAGGTGGACCGTGAGGGCGGGTCATCCGGTCGTCCGGGTGATGGAGCCGAGGTGCTCGGCGCCGAGTACCTGCTCGCGCTCGACCTGGTCGGCGCCTACGCGAAGGACCTCGGCTACGACTCGGCGGAGGATGCCAGGGCATCCGTCATCCGCACCGTCACCGGCTCCGAGCTGGCCGGTGTGCGCTACGACAGACTCTGGGACTACTACGCCGATGCCGCGGCATTCGGCACTCAGAACGCCTGGCAGTTCCTGGTCGACGACTACGTCTCCACCGAGGAGGGGACCGGCATCGTGCACCAGGCGCCCGCCTACGGTGAGGATGACCAGCGCGTGTGCGCGGCCGCGGGCATCCCCGTCATCCTTTCCGTCGACGAGGGCGGCCGGTTCCTCCCGGATGTGCCCGACGTCGCCGGACTGCAGGTCTTCGAGGCGAACAAGCCGCTCACTCAGGCGCTCAAGGCGCAAGGGCGGCTGCTGCGGCAAGCGTCGTACGAGCACAGCTACCCGCACTGCTGGCGGTGCCGCAACCCACTGATCTACAAGGCCGTGTCGAGTTGGTTCGTGCGCGTTCCCGAGATCCGTGACCGCATGGTCGAGCTCAACCAGCAGATCGACTGGGTGCCGGGGAACGTCAAGGACGGTCAGTTCGGCAAGTGGCTCGCCGGCGCGCGCGACTGGTCGATCAGCCGCAACCGGTACTTCGGGTCGCCGATCCCGGTATGGAAGAGCGACGACCCGAACTACCCGCGCATCGACGCCTACGGCTCGCTCGCCGAGCTGGAGCGCGACTTCGGGCGGCTGCCGCTCGGGCCGGACGGCGAGCCCAACCTGCACCGGCCGTACATCGACGACCTGGTGCGTCCGAACCCTGACGACCCCACCGGGCGGTCCATGATGCGTCGCATCCCCGAGGTGCTCGACGTGTGGTTCGACTCCGGCTCGATGCCGTATGCGCAGGTGCACTATCCGTTCGAGAACCGCGAGTGGTTCGACACGCACAGCCCGGCCGACTTCATCGTCGAGTACATCGGTCAGACGCGCGGCTGGTTCTACCTGCTGCACGTGCTGTCGACCGCCCTGTTCGACCGGCCGGCGTTCCGCCGGGCGGTGAGCCACGGCATCGTGCTCGGCAGCGACGGGCAGAAGATGTCGAAGTCGCTGCGCAACTACCCGGACGTGGCCGAGGTGTTCGACCGCGATGGGTCGGATGCCATGCGCTGGTTCCTCATGTCGTCCTCCGTGCTGCGCGGCGGCAACCTCATCGTCACCGAGGAGGGCATCCGCCAGGGCGTGCGCGAGGCGCTGCTGCCGCTGTGGAGCACCTGGTACTTCTTCTCGCTGTACGCCAACGCGTCGAACTACGAGGCGAGGCGCAGCACCGGGTCGGCCGACGTGCTCGACCGGTACCTGCTGGCCAAGACGCACGAGCTCGTCGAGGCGGTGACGACCGACCTCGACAACTTCGACTCGACGCTCGCGTCGGCGAAGATCCGCGACTTCGC
>JBQCJQ010000550.1:0-2734 GCA_051952615.1 Humibacter sp. | reverse complement strand
GACCGCTGGAGGAGCTGCAGGCGCTCGTCGCGGGCACCCCGTTCGGACGCTACGGGCGACCGGATGACCCCGCCGAGCTCATCGCGTGGCTGTCGACGGATGCCGGAGCCTGGGTCGTCGGCCAGGTCATTACGAGCGACGGAGGCTTCTCCCTCGCTTGACCGCCCTTCGTGGGTTGAGGGCACCGCTATGCGGCGCGTCTCGAAACCGGCATCGGCATACGATCGAATCCATGACTGACGGAGCGGGCGACGAGGGGTCCCCGCCTCACGACAGCAGACGGCGGGCGACGTGGGCCCTCGGCAGCATCAGCCTCGGCACGCTGCTCAACCCGCTGAACTCGTCGATGATCGCGGTCGCACTGTTCGACCTGCAGAAGACCTTCTCGCTCGGCATCGCGGAGGCGACGTGGGTCATCACGTCGTTCTATCTGGCGTCCGCCGTCGCCCAGCCTCTGATGGGACGCCTCGGCGATCGGTTCGGTCCACGACGGCTGTTCGTCGTCGGGATGGGCATCGTGATCGTGGTGAGCGCCCTCACACCGTTCGCCCCGTCGTTCGCCCTCGTCTGCGCCGGACGCGTCGGTCTCGCGGTCGGCACGGCGACTGCCTTCCCGTCGGCCGTCGCGATGGTGCGGCCACTGAGCGCCCGCACGGGCAGGTCGACGCCCCGACTGCTGGGGCGCATCCAGATCGCCAACACGGCGGGCGCCGCGATCGGCCCGGTGCTCGGCGGCCTGCTCGTGAGCACGCTCGGCTGGCAGGCCATCTTCGCCGTCAACGTGCCGCTCGCCGCGCTGGCGCTGATCGGCACACGGATGCTCGCGCCGGCCGACGCCGCCCGAGCACGCGAACGCGTGCGCACGATGGTGAGAGAGTCCGACATCCCCGGCATCGTTCTCTTCGTCGGCACCCTGGTCGCCCTGCTGGTGTTCCTGCTCGGACTCACCCCGGCACCGACCTGGTGGCTGCTGCCCGTCGCCGTCGTGGCCGGAGCGGCGTTCGTCTGGCGCGAGCTGACCGCGAAGGTGCCGTTCCTCGACCTGCGGCTGCTCGCCAAGAACCGCTCGCTGATGATGGTCTACCTGTGCTTCGCGGTGTTCAACCTCGTGTACTACACGGCGTTCTTCGGCCTGCCGCAGCTGCTGCAGGAGCACGGGCACTACAACGCGGGTGTCACCGGACTGCTCATGTTCCCGCTCGCAGCCGTGACGATCGGGCTCACCCCGCTCGGCGCCCGCTGGATCGAGAGGCGCGGCCTGCGCTTCACGCTCATCACGGGCGGCATCGGGCTCATCATCGGCACCGGCCTGCTCGCGGTCGCCACCGTGACGGTGAACCCGATCGCCATCCTGCTCATCACCGCGGCGATGGGCGCGCCGTACTGCGTCGTGAGCATCGCGATGAGCCAGGCGCTCTACGCCTCCGCCGCCCCTCGGGACGCCGGCGTCGCAGCAGGCATCTTCCAGACCTCGCGCTATATCGGGGCGATCCTGGCGACCACGCTGCTCGGCATCGTCTTCGTCGACGGATCGGGGCCGGGCGCCGCGGTGCAGTGGATCACGATCGTCGCGATCGCCACCGCCCTCGCGGTCGTGCACGCGGGACTGCTCGCGGCGTGGCATCCACGCTCGTCTCCGCTGGTCGAGGAGGTGCGCTAGCCGCTACGCGCGACCGCGGTTGCGGCGGCGGATGGGGCGCGGCGCACGGCCGCCGATGAACGAGCGGCCGGGGTCGACCACGAAGCCGCCCTGCCTGAGGGCCTGCCGACCGACGAGCATCCTGAAGCCCATCTGATCGCGATTGGTGAGGGTCGTCTCGGCCTGGACCGTTCTGCCGTTCAGCTCCAGCTCGAGCAGCACGACGTACCGGCGCTGAGCGTGGCCGGTCGAGCTGCGCACGATGCGGCGGTCGTAGACGGCGCACTCGACGGTGACGGCGTCGCGGTTGGAGTCCTGCCAGGGACGCACCCTGAAGCGCACCCTGGCACCCTCGTCCAGCTCCTCGATGTCGAAGGCGTGCAGCGCCGAGCTGCGTGCCCCGGTGTCGAGCTTGGCCTTCACCCATGGCACTCCGATGCGAGGCAGAGTGACCCACTCGCGCCACCCCAACACGGTGCTTGAATGGACTGTCCCCACATGCGCACCCTTGCCCGCCAGGTGCACACGGTGAGTCGTGGCGTGCTTCGCCGATTCACCGCTTTGTCCCATAACCCCATCCTCCCAGGAGCCATGACGTGAAGTTGGCCATCCTCTCGCGGGCACCGCACTCCTACTCGACGCAGCGTCTGCGCGCGGCCGCCCACGATCGCGGTCACCGCGTCAAGGTGCTCGACACCCTGCGGTTCTCCATCGACCTCTCCGGCGAGGAACCCGATCTGCAGTACCGCGGGCGCCTGCTGTCGGACTACGACGCGATCCTCCCCCGCATCGGCAACTCCATCACCTACTTCGGCACGGCGGTGGTGCGCCAGTTCGAGCAGATGGATGTCTACACACCCAACACCGCGAACGGCATCACCAACTCGCGCGACAAGCTCCGCGCGACCCAGATCCTCTCCCGGCACAACATCGGGATGCCGGCGACCGCGTTCGTGCACAGCCGCGCCGACGTGCGCACGGCCATCGAGTCGGTCGGCGGGGCGCCCGTCGTGATCAAGCTGCTCGAGGGCACGCAGGGCATCGGCGTCATCCTGGCACCGGAGGCGAAGATCGCCGAGGCGATCATCGAGACGC
>JBQCJQ010000549.1:0-6821 GCA_051952615.1 Humibacter sp. | reverse complement strand
CCTGATCTACGGAGTCGCGCGGTCTGCTCCGCCTGCACCGAACCCGCCTGGCAACGGTGGAGGCCAAGGCAACGGCGGAGGCCAAGGCAACGGCGGACCGGGTGGCGGCCCAGGCGGCGGCACGCCTCCTGGGGGCGCGCCCGGCGGGGGAGGTGGCCCCGGCAGAGGAGGAGGAGGTGGCGGCGGCCACGGCTGAGCAGTCGCCCGCTGGTCATCCGGCGCTCGGTCAGCGTGTATTCTTATGGAGGCCTTTCGAGGCCACCGGGGTGTGGCGCAGCTTGGTAGCGCGCTTCGTTCGGGACGAAGAGGCCGCCGGTTCAAAACCTGTCACCCCGACGTAGTACGCAAGAAGGCCCGCTCATCGACCGGGCCTTCTTGCGTACTACTCGCGCTGATCAAGGCAGGGCGCACCCCGAGTACCCCGCCCGCCCGCACCTTCGTGTCAACCCCTGCCCGCCACCCCGCTGCTCCGGCAAAGTTGAGCGCAGCCATACGGCAGAAGCATCCGCAACCTAGGCAGGAGCGAGCATGAGCGACACCGAAGGACAGCCGGACCCCGACATCCGCACCGAGCCCTTGGAGGGGGCATCGGACTCTCCCGATCGTCCGGGGTCGAACAAACGCGACCCGGATCAGAGCGACGAGACGGACAGGCCTCGGCCCGACAAGGATCCCGAGACCGAGGAAGACACGGCGTCGGGAGGGCCGGCCGATTGAGTCCGAGACGCAAGAAGGGCCCGGTCGCTCACACCGGACCCTTCTCGCTATCGTGCGCGCTGATCAGTACGTGGGGGCGCCATCAGACGCGCACGTGGATGCGACCGCCTTCTTCTTTGACCTCGTAGGTTCGCAGGGGTCCGGCTTTGACAGGCCCGGACGTCCACTCGCCCGTCTTCAGGTCGAACTGAGCGCCGTCGCACTGGCTCATGATCTCCCGGCCCTTGAGTAAACCCGCGCTCAGGGGGCACGGGCCGTTCTTGCTCTCGTACATGTCGTCGAACGCATAGAGGGCGCCGTTGACCCTCGCGACCGCGACCCGCAGCTTCAGGTCGTCGATGTAGTAGGGGTTCACCCAGGCCTCTGGCAGTTCGTCCCCTGCGCCGACGTCTCGGAAGGTTGCTGTCTCTGTGGTCATCGCGTCTCCTAATAAGCGGTCGTCACGGTGAGGTCGTCGACCTCGGTCGCGTCAAGGCGGTATTCGGCTGGGGCGCCTGCCGGCACGATCGGGTTGCGCGGCATGACCGGCTGCAACCGCTCGTATCCGGACCCGAGCGGTGGCCTCGTGTCGGCCTCGCCCTTGTTCGGCCAGAACGACATGGCACGTTCCGCGAGTGCGGCGATCGTCAGTGACGGATTCACCCCGGGGTTCGCGGGGATGACGCTGCCGTCCATCACGTGAAGGCCCGGGTAGCCGAAGACACGCTGATACGGGTCGATGGCACCCTGATCGGCGTTGTCACCCATGGTCATCCCGCCGATGAAATGCGAGGAGGTCGCACGATCGGCCACGGCGAAGAAGGTCTGGGCCGGGCGACCGTCGATCTGCTGCGCCACCCTGGCCGCGACGTCGTTGGCCACGTCGAGGATGGCCGGCGGGGCCCCTGACGCACCGGGCTTGCTGTGCATCATCTCGTCCTTCCAGTACAGGTCGAGCCAGTCGTCGTGGTCGCGCATGCAGAGCATGTTGAATCCGCGTTCCGCCCAGTTGCGGGCATTGTCGATCGAGAGCGTCTTGCCCGGATGATGGGCGAGTTCGCGAACCCAGGCGGTGAACGGATGCTCTGTACCGTCGGTCATCCCGGTGTAGAGGAACGCCATCGCGTCGCTGCCCGGCCCGTAGTAGACAGGGCCCATCGTCGACTCGTCGTCAGCGGCGATGGCTGCCGTCACGGCGGAGGTGCCCGGAACGAAATGGTGCTTGTTCGGGTCGAGCTTGAACTGCGCATCGCTGCGCTGCACCGAGATGAGCGCCTCGGAGTTCGTGCGGGCGCGCTTGCCCACCTGGTCGGAGAGCCCTTCGAGATGGCCGTCGTGCTTCATCTTCAGCAACAGGTGGTTCGTGCCGTACGCGTGAGCCGACACGATGACCTGCTGGGCGGTGTAGTGGTGACGGCGCTCCGCGAGGCCGAACGTGCCGGGATGACGCGCGACGAGCGAAAATCCGCCTCCCTCCAGCGGCTGGAGCTGGTGCACCTCCCGCATGTCGTAGATCTTTGCCCCGGCCTTCTCCGCGAGGTAGAGATAGTTCTCCGTCAGCTTGTTCTTCGCACCGTGGGGGCAGCCGATCATGCAGTTGCCGCAGTTGATGCACCCGGTGCGCTTCGGGCCCACGCCGCCGAAGTAGGGGTCATCCACCTCGACCCCAGGGGTGCCGAAGTAGATGCCGAGAGGTGCGCGAACGTAGGGGCGTTTCATCTCCTTCGAGACCGCCCGCACGGCGCGGTCGCCGTCGTTGTCCATGTAAGGAGAGGGCTGAACGCCGAACATCCGTTGCGTGAGGTCGTAGTAGGCCGCGGTCTCCGACTTCCAGTCGGTGATGTGCGACCAGGTCGGTGCCTCGAAGAACTTGTCGTGAGGGTAGTAGAGCGTGTTGCCGTAGACGAGCGACCCGCCACCGACTCCCGCACCGCCGAGAACGATGACGTCGGTGAGGTAGCGGATGCGTTGGATGCCGAACATCTCGACCTCCGGCTCCCAGGCGAAGCGGTCGACCCGCCAGGTCGTCTTCGGAAGCGACTCGTTGGTCCAGCGCTTTCCCGCCTCGAGCACGGCCACCGAGTAGCCCTTCTCCGCCGCACGCAGTGCCGCGACTGCTCCCCCGAAGCCCGACCCGATGATGATCACGTCATAGTCGAATGCCATCTCGTCCCTTCCCCTCCGATACGCATCCATGAGCATCGGCCACGCAGCGATGCGCACATTCGTCTGACTGTGACGACAGGTCTACCCCTCACGGCATCCTGGGGAATCATGCAGATCGCGTGAACCGGGCGCGTGGCCGCTCAGCGCCCGCGATCCGGGGAGTTGCCGGACACGACCGATCGCCGTCGGAGCCGCGATGGCCCGCCGTCGGTGAAGGGGAACGGGGGAAAGAAGGGAGTGGTCGCTCAGGCCGCGAAGAGCTCGGCGACGATCTCGAGAGAGCGGGCACGGGCATCCGGCTCCGCGGCACCCGACGCGATCATCAGCTCGTCCGCTTCGGTGGAGCGCAGCAGCGACGCCAGGCGATCACGCACGACATCGGGCGTACCGAGGGCCTGACGCGCGTTGCGCTCGGCGATGAAGTCGAGCTCCAACTGGCTGAACTCGTAGCGGGATGCCTCCTCGACCGACACCGGCTCCGGCTTCTGGCCGCGCCGCATCTGCAGGAACGACAGGGCCGAGGGCAGCGACTGAAGTCGCACCTGCTCGGGGTCGGCGTCCGCGACGACGTTGACCGCGATCATGGTGTGCGGCCGCTCGAGCGTGGAGCTCGGCTGGAAGCGGTCGCGGTAGAGCGCCAGCGCCTCCTCGGTGTGCTCGCCGGCGAAGTGGTGCGCGAACGCGAAGGGGAGGCCGAGCGCCGCCGCGACCTGGGCGCTGTAGCCGCTCGAACCGAGAAGCCAGACCTCGGGCTGATCGCCCAGGCCGGGCACGGCACGTAGGCCGGCGAGGGGATCGTTCGGACCGAATCCTCCGGTGAAGAAGCCGAGCAGGTCGAGAAGCTGCTGCGGGAAGTCCTCGGCTCCGAGAGCGTCGGGGCTACGGCGCAGCGCAGCGGCTGTGGCGAGGTCCGTGCCGGGAGCGCGACCGATGCCGAGGTCGATGCGGTCGCCGTAGAGCGCGCGCAAGGTGCCGAACTGCTCGGCCACCACCAGCGGAGCGTGATTCGGCAGCATCACTCCCCCGCTGCCGACCCGGATGCCCTCGGTGCGTGCTGCGATCGCCGCGATCAACACCGCCGGCGCACTGGATGCCACCGCAGGCATGCCGTGATGCTCAGCTACCCAGAAGCGGCGATAGCCGAGTCCCTCCGCGAGCTGTGCGAGGCGGATGCTGCCTGCCACGGCATCCGCGTTGGTCTGGCCGGCGCCACGGCCGGCGAGATCGAGCACGTTCAGGGGCACACGGCGAAGTTCGGTCACACCAAGGTGCAACGTGGGAGCGCCAGTGGGATTCCCGTGCGACTTACGTGAAGTCGGGATCCGGCTCGCTCTCGTAGGCAGCCGTCGAGCCGTTCAACGGCCAGCGGCGACGTCCGTTGTTGAGAACGCCCCCGCTCTCCTGCAGGTAGCAGGCGCCGCACAGCGACTGGTAGACGACGTCATCGCCATCCTCGATCGCCACCTGGTCGCCGTCGAACACGAACACCCCGTTGATGGTGCGCGCGTTGAAGATGGCTTTGCGGCCGCAGCGGCAGATGGTCTTGAGCTCTTCGAGGCTGTGCGCCACCTCGAGCAGACGTCGACTGCCGGGAAACGCCACCGTCTGGAAGTCCGTGCGAATGCCATATGCCAGCACCGGAATGTCTTCGAGGATCGCGATGCGCAGCAGGTCGTCGACCTGCGCTTCGCTGAGGAACTGGGCCTCGTCGACGAGGAGGCAACTGACATCCCGACCGAACCGCGAGACGATGCGCTCGCGCTGCACCTGGAAACGGTGGTAGAGGTCGGCGTCGGCGCTGATCACGAAGTCGGCGTCCCGCGTCACGCCGAGACGCGAGACGATGCCGGCGTCCCCCTTCGTGTCGACGGCCGGCTTGGCCAGCAGCACACGGTGCCCGCGCTCCTCGTAGTTGTAGGCGGCCTGCAGGAGCGCCGTGCTCTTGCCGCTGTTCATCGCCCCGAACCGGAAGTACAGTTTCGCCACCCCGCCATCGTAGAGGCGGATCAGCTCAGATACCCGTCCTCCGCGGCACGCCGCACCAGGTCGTCCCTCGTGCTCGTCGGACGCCCGACCCTGCCGTACTTCTCCCGCACGCGGCGCAGGTAGGTCTTAGCGGTCTCGAACTGCACGTTCATCTCGGCCGCGACCTGCGTTGTCGAGTTGCCGTCGACGTAGAGCAGGAGCGCCGTGCGTTCCCCGTCGCTGAGCTTCGGCATGGTGGTGGTGGGCGCTGCGGGGACCCGGTTCGCCGTGTCGTCTGGTCGGTCATCCACCAGCCCCATGACCGACTTGGCGACGGCCATCACGTCGCGGACCGGCTGGGCCTTCGAGAGGAACGCCAGAGCCCCGGCGTTGAGGCATCTCTCACGCTCCTCAGGGGTGTCGAGCGCCGTGAGCACGATCACCGCGGCGCCGGCGGCCCTGCAGGTGCGCACGCGCGCTTCGATGGACACCTTCTCGCCGAGGTTGAGGTCCATGAGCACCAGGTCGGTGGGAAACGCCGGTGAGTGCACGAGCTGCACCCAGCTGGATGCCGCCACGGCGAGCTCGAACAGCGGCTCACGCTCGCTGATCCAGTTCGACAGGCTGTCGAGAAGCACTTCGTGGTCGTCGAGGATGCCGACGCGCACGAGCGCGCCCGCCTTACGCGGCCTCAAAGCCGAACCTCACCGTCATGGTCGTTCCAACCTTCGTAGATGTGGCGTCGCCGCTGAGCGACCTGAGAATGCTGAAGAACGGGCGGATGGCGCGCCGTGCCCGACGCCACTCCGTGACGCCGGCGATGTGCAGCTCGAATCGTGCGCGCTCCGACGATTCGGCCGTCGGGGTGCGCGACACCGAGATGGCGGTGCTCGACGGATCGATCAGCCCGAGACGCACCAGCTCCATCAGGCATGCGCTCACCACGGCGCGCTCCTGCGCCGGCAGGTGAAGGGCGAGACGGGCGGGATCGTTGATTCTGCCGTCCCTCATGCCGGTCTCGAGGGCGAGGCGGTCGAGCCAGGTGGTTCTCGCCTGTTGCAGTGCACGCTCGCGCAGCCACGCGGCCGTGCGCGCGGCCGCCTCGATGTCGCCCTCGGTGACGCGTCCCCTCGCGGCGACCGAGGCGAGGAGCGGCAGCGTCAGCTCACGCAGTTCGGCCAGCTGGGCGCGATGCAACTCCGCCTCTTCGAACTGGCGGAATTCCGGCCCGAGCACTCGCATGCCCGCGCGAGCGGTGAACGACCACTCGGACGCGAAACGGCTGATCACGGCGCCACAGGTCGCCGCGACGGCGGCGAACACCAGCACCGGCGTCGCAGCGACGACGACGTAGACCCACGGCGTGTTGATGATGTGAAGGGAGCCTGCCTGTTCGGCGGCGGTCAGACCGACGATCGGCGCGCTGCAGGCGCCCATGACGAGAAGCTCGAGCGGCGGTCGCAGCCAGAGCATGCCGAAGATCAGGAGGCCGACACCGACCAGGCCCCAGTCATCCTGCACGAGGCGATTGTGTCCCCAGGTGGACGCGGCCGAGAGGAGGGCCGCGAGCACGGCCGTGGCGACCACGGCGATCGCCGCAGCGCGATCGAGGCGCGCGATGCTCGGATGAGCGGCGATCGCAAGAACCACCGCGGCACCGCACAACGCCCCAACTGCCACCGCCGCCATCTCGGGGTGGATGATCTCGCCGGCGTGCATCACGCTCTGCACGATGGCGTAGGCGACCGCGAGCCCGCCGGTGAGAGGCGCGAGCGACCACGCAGCCGCGGCACCGATCGGGTCCAGCCGGCCGGGAATCCGGTCGAGCGTCGTCATGATCATCAGAGCACACCCCCGCTTGCCCGCGGCACGAACATCAGCACGGTTGTTCCCGCTCCCGGCTTGGAGAAGATCGACACGCTGCCGCCGACCCGCTCGACTCGGTCGACGACGGAGTGCAGGATTCCGAGCCGGTCGCTGCCCTGCCGGCTGAT
>JBQCJQ010000548.1:0-3334 GCA_051952615.1 Humibacter sp. | reverse complement strand
GCGGCGCGAGAAACATGGCCGCGAAGATCAGCAGGAACGGCGAGACCAGCAGCCACGCCGCCCTGGTCTGGGCCCGGTTGATGGGGCGCGAGTCGCGCCGCGGCGGATCGGCGGAACGCACCGCGGGCGTTCGACCGGAAAGTACTGTCATCATCGACTCCCTTTCATGGGCCTGTGGGCCCGGACCGGTGAGGCCCGGGCCCACAGGGGTCCTACTTGACGGTGAATCCCTGCTGCTTGCCGTAGGCGACGACCTGCTGCTGCCACTGCGACAGCGCCGCCTTGAGGTCTCCGTGATCCGCTATCGCCTTGCCGAGCGTGCTGGAGTAGCTCGAGTTGACGTAGTCCATGTACGGAAGCCACTCGAACTGCTTGTTGACCGTGGCCGAGACGCCCGCGAAGAACTTGTTCACCTCTTGGCCGCCGTAGAACGCGCTCTTCTGGTCGACGAACTGGGGATCCGTCAGCGTGGCCTTCGTGGTCGGGAACAGGAACTGGCTGTTGGCCAGCATCAACGTCGAGGCCTGATCGCTGTTGATGAATTTGGCCAGCTCATACGAGGCGATCGGGTTCTTCGTGGCCGCCATGACGGCATCCGACGATCCGCCCCAGTTGCCCGAGACGTTCTGGCCGGCGGACCACTGCGGGATGTAGCCGGCGCGCCACTTGCCGCTCGTGCTCTTCACGGTGCCCTGCAGGAACACCGGTCCCCAGGCCGCTACCAACCAGCTCGCGTACTTGTTCTGGGCGAGGCCCTGGTAGTACGCGTCGGTGAAGTCCGGATCCGTCGCGACCAGGTTCTTGTCGATCATGTTCTGCCAGTACGAGACGACCTTCTGATCGGTGGCCGAGTCGAGGTTCACGCTCACGGTCTTCTTGCCGTCGTACGTGAACGGCTGAGCGCCGGCCTGCCAGAAGAAGCCGATCATCTGGAACATGTCGTTGCCGGGAAGGTCGGTGATGTACGCACCGGTCTTCGATTTCACGACCGCTGCGGCCTTCTCGAAGTCATCCCAGGTCTTGGGCGACTCGCTGAGACCCGCCTGCTTGAAGATGTCGTCGCGGTACAGGGTGCCGAGCGGACCGGAGTCCTGAGGGATGCCCCAGACGCCAGACGAGTTCGCGACCTGGTTCCACACCCAGTCGACGTACTGGTTCTTGAGGGCTGCCCCGCCATACGGCGTCAGATTCAGCAGGCTCTTGGTCTGCGTGAACGACGGGATGTAGTCGTACTCCATCTGGGCGACGTCGGGAACACCCTTTCCCGCCTTCAGCGCAGCACGCAGCTTGGGGTAGTGCTGCGCTCCGCCCGTGGTGTTGACGACCTTGACCTTGATCTTCGGATACTTCTTCTCGAAGAGGTTCACCTCGTTCTGGATGTCGGGCACCCACGTCCAGAACGTGAGGGTGGTCGGCGTGTTCATCGCCTTGTCGATCTCTGCCTGCGTGACGGGCTTCGTCGAATCGGTGGTGCCGCCGCTACTGGAGCACCCGCTGAGCAGCAGTGCGAGAGCGGTGGCGCCGGATGCCAGCGCCAGTGCTGTCTTTCGGAACTTCATCGTTGACCTTCTCTTTCTGTGACGGGCTTGCTGCGAGTTGTTCACTCGTGGTGGTCGGTTGGCTGCTCCTGCAGGAGGATCCGGGTCGACCAGGCCGGAAGCTGAAAGGTGGTGCCCGGCTCTAGGGGCGCACCGGTGCTGGCATCCGTCGTCGGAATGCGCGGCGTAACGTCCTGCTCATGCCAGCTCCAGTTGAAGATGAACCAGGCCCGGCAGCCGCTCCGCGTGAGACCGGAGGAGACAAGCACCGGGAGCTCGCGGTCGGGCGCTAGCTCGTCGGCGACGCTGCCGGGCAGGGCCCACCTGACGAGCGATGAGGCGAGCTCGGGCGAGGGAAGGGTGCCGGCAACGGTGATGCGTCCCGCACCGTGGGAGCGAGACGTCACGGCGGGGAATGCGCCGAATCCCGGGTGACGGTAAGTGGCGAGCACCTCCGCGCCGTCGGCGACCAGGCCGTCGATCCACCGGGTCCCCGCGGAATCGTCGGCGAATTCGAGTCCCCCGCGTCCGTCGACGGGCACGGCGGATGACACATTCGAGTACTCCTCGTAGTAGACGCCCGCAGCGTCGTGCAGCCGGTCGGGTGCCACCGCGACACGTGCCCGCGCGAGCTCATCCGCGTAGCCCGTGCGCGGCCCGAGAATGAGGTGACCACCGGCCTCCGCGTACCCGCGCACGAGGTCGAGGGCGTCGTCGCTCGCGACGTACAGGCCGGCGGCGATCAGCACCGGGTACCGCCGCACGAGCTCTTCGACCCCAAGGCTCAGCGCCTGCTCGACGTGCAGGATGCGCGCCTGGGCGCCCGCGTCGATGACACCGCGATAGAAGGAGTCGACGATGCGCTCGTAAGACCCGGCCTCCCCGTGGCCGTCACGGCCGAGCGGAGGGAAGAAGTCGAAGGCCCAGCGCGAGTCGTTGGACCACAGCACCGCGACGTCAGCGTCGGGCTCGAAGCCGTCGAGCGCAGTGCCGATGCTCTTCAGGTCCGCGCCGATGTCAGAAACCTCGCGATAGACGCGGCCGGGCTTGAGGCTGTGCGGCAGCACTCCACCCCAGTAGGTCTCCGTGCCGTAGGGAATGGTGTGCCAGTGCCAGTACTCGATCATCGCTGCGCCGCGGCTGATCAGCGCGAACGCTGCCAGCTTGAGCTGGCCGGGCCACGGCGGGATGTTCGAAAAGCTCGACCCGATGGACTGCGCGTCGGTCTCGGTGACGAGGAATCGCGACTGCTTCGAGGAGAACAGCCGATCCGCCTGCCTGAGCAGTCCAGGAACCCCGGTCGTCGTCCACGCGGACTCCGCGCTCAAGTGCTCGGTCGCATCGAGGTGGTCCTGCATGAGGTAGTAGGGATTGCCAGCGGTGACATCGAGGTGCGCGGCGAGCTCACGGTCATCCAACGCGGGCCTCGGGTACGCCATGCACGTGGTCACGAACTGACCGGGCTTCGCGTAGCCGCGAACGATGTCTGCCTGCCACGCGATGAAGTCCTCGGTGAGCTCCGCCTGGTAGCGGCGCCACTCCAGGTCGTACTGCGGCAGCGAGTTGCCGTCTGGCACCCAGAGCTCCGACCAGTCGGCGATGCGGTGCGACCAGTACGTGAGGCCCCACTCGCGGTTCAGGGTCTCCACGTCGCCGTAGCGCTCCTCCAGACGGCGAACGAAGCCGACGAATGTCGCGCTGTTGTGAAACAGGTGCAGACCGGGCTCGTTGTCGACCTGGTATCCGATGACCGCCGGGTGAGCCGCGTAGCGCTCGACGACCTTGCGGATGATCCG
>JBQCJQ010000547.1:0-2244 GCA_051952615.1 Humibacter sp. | reverse complement strand
AGGTGTTCGCGGTGCGTGAGGCGTTTGAGATCGCGAGGCAGTATCCGCGGATCTACCTCCCGGTCAGTGCGGCGGTGGGGTCGCCGGGGGTGGATGCAATCGACTTCGCCGAGCGCAGTGTCGCGTTCGATCTGGGTCAGCGGTTGCATCTGAGTGAGAACGTGGTGCGCGACTACGACCACCAAGCCGCCGTCCTACAGACGTCGCTGCCACAACTGTGTGAGTTGTTCCGGTCGGGCCGGATCAGTCAGCAGCATGTCCGAGCCGCGGTCGACAACGCCACCGGGTTCCCCACCGAAGAAGTCACCGCCACCTACGACGAACGGCTCGCGGGGATCGCAGTGGGGTTGCGTCCTGGGGAGTTCGCCCGCCGGTGCCGACTCCTGCGTGAACGGTTGTGTGTGGACACGTTGAAGGAACGCCACCACACCGCCCGGCAGAAGCGACGCGTGACGATCCAGGCGGAGGAGGACGGGATGGGCTGGTTGAACCTCTACGCCCCGATGACCGACCTCGCCGTGATCGACGCCCGCCTGGCCGGCACCGCAACCCGGATGCGACAGGAACCGGGTGAGGAGCGCACCAAGGAGCAACTCCGTGCCGACGCGTTGATCGCGTGGGCGAAATGCGACAACAACAGCCCTGCCGCGACCTCGACGGTGGAACCCATCCTCCTGGTGGACGCCGACGGCAGGTTCGCGGAACTCCTCGGCTACGGACCCGTCGACCCGACCACCGCCGCCGCCACACTCCGCAACGCACCCTCCTTCCACCGGGTCATCAACGACCCCGTCGCACCAGCGAACCTGTCACTGGACCGACGCAGCTACCGACCCACCGCCGACCAACGACGCTGGTTGAAACTCCGCTACGGACTCGACGACGCCGCAACACCCTTCCTCGCCCCCGACGCCGAAATCGACCACATCACCGAATACCAACACGGCGGACTCACCAACATCACCAACCTGGTCCCGTTGAAGAAACGGTTACACCGCCTCAAAAGCATCACCAAAATCCGCATCAACCCCCACCCCGACGGCGGCATGCGAGTCAAAACCCCCACCACCCACAACACCGACCCACCACCCTTCTAACCGATCAGTGATTGGCTGTCATCGTGACGATTGACGTTGTCGAAACCACCATCGCCGATCTGCGGGCCGCGCTCGAATCCGGCGCGACCACCGCGGTCGAGCTGCTCGACGCGTACCTCGCGCGCATCGATGCGTACGACGCGCCAGGCACGGCGACCGCGCTCAACTCGGTGGTGGTGCGCAATCCGGATGCCAGGGCCGAGGCCGAAGCATCCGACAGGCGTCGTGCCGCAGGGCAGCCGCTCGGCCCTTTCGACGGCATCCCGTACACCGCCAAAGACAGCTACTTGGCCCGTGGACTCACCGCGGCAGCCGGATCACCGGCGTTCGCCGACCTCATCGCCCAGCGCGACGCCTTCACGATCGAGCGGCTGCGTGCCGGCGGCGCCGTCCTCATCGGTCTCACCAACATGCCGCCGATGGCCAACGGCGGCATGCAGCGCGGCGTATACGGCCGCGCGGAGAGCCCGTACAACGCCGAATGGCTCACGAGCGCGTTCGGATCGGGGTCATCCAACGGCTCCGGCACCGCGACGGCCGCGAGCTTCGCGGCGTTCGGACTCGGAGAGGAGACCTGGTCATCCGGCCGCGCTCCCGCATCGAACAACGCTCTGTGTGCCTACACGCCGTCGCGCGGGGTGATCTCGGTCCGCGGCAACTGGCCGCTCGTGCCGACCATGGATGTCGTCGTACCGCACACCCGCACCATGGCCGACCTGCTCGAGGTGCTCGACGTGATCGTCGCAGACGACCCGGACACCCGCGGCGACTTCTGGCGCGCGCAGCCATGGGTGAGCATCCCGGCGGCGTCCGACGTGCGGCCGCCCTCGTACCCGGCGCTCGGGCCGAGCACACCAAACTCACTGAGCACACCGAACACCTCAAGCACACCAAGCACCTCGAACACGCCTCATGCGGCGACCGCAGCACTCCGCGGCGCGCGCCTCGGCGTTCCACGCATGTACATCAATGCGGACCCGGACGCCGGCACCGCCGAGCATCCCGGCATCGGCGGCTCAACGGGGCAGCCCATCGCAACCCGGGAGTCCGTGATGGAGCTGTGGAGCGCCGCGCGAGCCGACCTCGAGGCGGCCGGAGCCGAGGTGGTCGAGGTCGACTTCCCCGCGGTCACGAATTACGAGGGCGA
>JBQCJQ010000546.1:0-7140 GCA_051952615.1 Humibacter sp. | reverse complement strand
GAGGCTCGGCCCGCGCGGTTCGATCGCGGACTCGAAGAGGTGCGCGTCGCGGATTTCGGTTCGTGGTGGGCAGGCGCGCTGGCAAGCGGGGTGCTCGCCGCGTACGGCGCCGACGTCATCAAGATCGAGTCCACGCGGCGAATGGACGGGGCCCGCTCGATGATGGGCTCGCTGCGGATGCCGCACCGTCCTGACCGGTGGTGGGAGGTGAGTCACTACTACCTGGCGAACAACCACAACAAGCGCGACGTCACGCTCGACCTCACGCATCCCGAGGGCAGAGCGCTCGTCGACGAGCTGATCCGCTCCAGCGACGTGCTCATCGAGAACTATGCGCCGCGCGTCTTCGAGAGCGTCGGGCTCGACTGGTCCGCCGTGCACGCGCTCAATCCGCGCCTGGTGATGACGCGGATGCCCGCCTACGGACTCACCGGTCCGCGGCGGGATCAGGTGGCATACGCGCAGACCGTCGAGCAGTTCTCCGGACTGTGCGCCCGTACGGGCTATGCGGATCGCCCGCCGCTGAACCCCAACGGCCCGGGCGACCCGATGGGCGGCTTCAACGCCGCCTTCGCCACATTGGCCGCGCTGCACGAGGCGCGCGCCGGCGGCGAGGGCCTGCTGGTCGAGGTTCCGCTGGCGGAGGGGGCCGTCGTGCTGGCCTCCGAGCAGGCCGTCGTGTACAGCCGCACGAAAGAGCTGCTCGGCAGGGACGGCAACCACTCGTCGTCGGCCGCGCCGCAGGGCGTGTATCCGGTCATCGGAGCGCCGCAGGGCATCGCGTTCTCGGTCATCGACGATGACCGCTGGCAGCGGATCGCCGCGCTCGCCGGCGAGCACTCCTGGGCTGGCGACTCACGATTCGCCACCTCCGAGGGACGCCGCACGCATCGCGAGGAGCTCGACGGGATGATGGCCGCCTGGACCGCCGGCCAGGACGCCGTGACCCTCCGCGACGCCCTTCGCGGGCTCGGCATCCCGGTCGCACTCGTCGTCGATGCGCGGTTCACCCACGATGACCCGCAGATCCACGCCACCCGCTACTACGAAGATGTCGTGCACGACGTCGCAGGCACGCTGCCCGTCCCCACGCTGCCGTTCCGCGTGGACGGGATCGACCGGTGGTCCCGTACGCCACCACCCGGGCTCGGGGAGCACAATGCGAGCGTGCTGGCGGAGGTGCTCGGCCTCGACGACGCCGCGATCGCAGAACTGCTCGAGGCCGGCGTGATCGGCACCGAGCCCGCGCGCCGGTGAGCGAGCCGTTCCCCCATGAGATGACTGATACCGCAGGAAGGCAGAACGAGATGCACGAAGTGGTGCAGGACTACGCCGCACAGCCGGTCGCGTCCGGCTTCAGCTGGACGGAGTGCCCGCGCTGGCATGACGGTGCGTTCTATTTCTCCGACATGTACGCCGCCCGCGTGATCAGGGTCGAGGCCGACGGCACGTGGTCGACCTTCGCCGACTTCTCCGATCGGGTCGGGATCGGCGGGGCTCGAGTGGTGACCGTGGGCACCGGCTTCCTCCCGGACGGACGCCTCATCGTGAACTCGATGTTCGAACGGGTCGTGCTCGTCTGGGACGGAGAGCACACGGACGTCTACGCTGACCTGCGTCCGTTCGCCCCAGGCCCGATCAACGACATGGTCGTCGATTCCGAGGGCCGCGCATACGTCACGCAGCTGGGCTACGACCTCTGGCGGAACGAGGAACCGGTGCAGACCGCCATCCTCCTCGTCGACACAGACGGGTCGGTGCGCGAGCTCCGGGAAGCCGGTCTGCTCACCGCCCCCAACGGCATCGCGATCAGTGCCGACGGGCGCACCGTCGTCACAGCCGAGGCGCCTGAGAAGCGGCTCATCGCGTTCGACCGTGCCCCGGACGGCACCCTCACGGCCCCGAGGGTCTTCGCCGAACTGGATCTGCTGCCTGATGGCATCTGCATGGACGCCGAGGGCGCCGTGTGGGCGGCGCAGCCGGGAGGGGGCGGAGCGATCCGCGTCGTCGAGGGCGCCGGGATCACCGACCGCGCGACAGTGCCTGCCGAGCAGGGCGGCCGCACGACGGCGTGCGGTCTGGGCGGCGAGGACAGGCGCACGCTGTACATCTGCTGCGGCTTCGAGGTGTGGGATTTCGACGCGTCCGTACGGGGCGCGCAGGGCTCGATCTGGGCCGCCGAGGTGGCCGTCGGGGCCGGGGAGGCGCGCCCGTGACCAGGCGGTCCGGTCCGCTCAGCGGCATCAGGGTGATCGAGCTTGCGGCACAGGGTCCGCTGCCTCTCGCTGCGACGCTGCTCGCCGACAACGGCGCCGATGTCATCCGGGTGGATCGTCCGGATGCCGCGCGGCGGGCCGATCCCGCCACCGATGTGTTCGCACGCTCGCGGCAGACCATCGTGCTCGACCTCAAGGACCAGCGCGGCGTCGACGCGCTCCGTGAGGTCGTGGCGACTGCGGACGTCCTGCTGGAGGGGTTCCGCCCGGGGGTGCTGGAGCGTATGGGGCTCGATCCCGTCGACCTCCTCGACGCCCATCCTTCGCTCGTCATCGGCAGGATGACCGGGTGGGGGCAGGATGGCCCGTTGGCGCATGCCGCCGGACACGACATCAACTACCTCGGCCTCACAGGGCTGCTGGATGCGATCGGCGAGCAGGATCGCGCACCGGTGCCGCCCCTCAACCTCGTCGCCGACTACGGAGGCGGGGGGATGATGCTCGCCTTCGGCGTCGTCTGCGCGGTGCTGCGCGCCCGCGCGACAGGCGCTGGTGAGATCGTCGACGCGGCGATGGTCGACGGTGCCGCCTACCTCGGATCGCTCTTCTACGGGCTGGCGGAGCGCGACGCGTGGGGCGGACGCGGAACCAACACGATCGACGGCGGCGCGCATTTCTACCGCGCATATCGGACGGCCGACGACCGCTGGATGACGGTCGGCGCGATCGAGCCCGTGTTCTATGCCGCGCTGCTGCGGGTCCTCGGCATCGCCCCCGCCGATGCCCCGCAGCGAGACAGGTCGCGCTGGCCCGAGCTGTCGGCGACGTTCGCGGCGGTCTTCGCTGAGCGGACGCAGGCCGAATGGGTCGAGGCGTTCGACGGAGTGGACGCGTGCGTCGCTCCCGCACAGACGCTGACGGATGCGGCGAATCACCCCCACCTCGCAGCTCGGGGCGTGCTCCGGCGCGTGAGCGGCCACCTGCAGCCGGCGCCCGTTCCCCGGTACTCGCGCGGGGCGTTGGACGCGCCGCTGGCCGCGCGCCCGCCGGGCGCCGACACGCGGACGGTCCTCTCCGGGCTCGGCTGGGCCGACGAGCGTGTCGAGGAGATCGTGGCGGCGGGAGTCGCCCTCATCGCCGAGGAGGCGGGTGCGGATGTCTGAGCAGATCGGTGTGGACGGAGCATCCGTCATCGTCACCGGGGCGGGTCGCGGAATCGGCCGCGCAGAGGCGCTGCTGCTGGCGCAGCGCGGCGCGCGCGTCTGTGTCGTCGACCTGGGCGCCAGCGTCGACGGTGCCTCGCAGACGGCGGAGGATCCTGCGGCCGAGACCGTCGCCGACATCAGGGCCGCGGGCGGTGAGGCGTTCTCGGTCCGGGCGTCCGTCGCTGACGCGGACGGTGTGGCGCGGATCGTCGACGAGACGGTGAACACCTTCGGCAGCATCGACGCGCTCGTGTCCAACGCCGGCAACTTCGCGGTGCACGAGTTCCCCGACATCGACCGTGCGACCGTGCAGCGGTTCCTCGACGTGCACCTGTTCGGTTCGCTTGAACTGGCGCGCGCCGCATGGCCGCACCTGCTGCGGAGCACCGCTCCACGCATCGTCAACACCGTGTCGTCCGCGCTGTGGGGGGTGCCGGGCATGGTGCCGTACGGCGCGGCGAAGGGCGCGGTGCTGGCGCTCACGCACAACCTCGCCGTCGCCGGGGCCGCGCACGGCATCCTCGTCAATGCGATCGCGCCCGGCGCCGGCACCCGCATGGTCGAGGCGACCGGCGATTCGCTGCCTCCGGGGTTCGCCGAGACGATGAAGCAGACCATGCCGGCCGAACTCGTCGCCCCGGTGGCGGCGTTCCTCGCCTCGCGGGACTGCCGTTTCAGCGGCGAGGTGCTGTCGGCGTCAGGCGGCGGCGTGTCCCGGCTGATCACGGTGCGGACTCCCGGCATCCGCGATCCGCACCTCACTCCCGAGACGGTCCGCGACCGAGCCGATGCGATCCTCGCGCTTGACGGGGCGAAGCTGCACGAGACCGGCGCGCGGGTGCCGACCGGCGCGGGAGCCGTGCTGAACGAAGGGATCCGACGATGACCGCGCTCGACGCCGCGCACGTCGATGACGCGCTGCGACTGACCGCGGCGCTGCGCAAGCTCGCGGACACAGCCGTGCGATCACACCCGGGCCCGCATACCGCGGAGACCGCCGACAGACTCGAGGCGATCGTCGACGAGCTGTCTCAGCACGCTCCCGACGAGATCCTGCCGTGGTCGTACGTGCTCGATCCCGAGCAGCGGAGACTGCTCATCCACCTCACCGGTGGCGATACGACGAGCCCGGCGGGCCGAGCATGGTCCAGCTTCAACCCGATCGCGCCGCCGGTGGACATGGTGATGGACGGAGACGAGCACGTCGGCCGCGTCGCTCTGGGATCGGCGTACACCGGGCCGCCCGGACGCGTGCACGGGGGGACCGTCGCCACCCTTCTCGACCACTCCATGGGCGCGCTCCTGTTCCATCTCGGTCGCCCTTCGTTCACCGCGCGGCTCGAGATCGACTACGTAGCTGCAGCGCCGCTCGGGGCACCGCTCGAACTGCGGGCAAGCGTCGACCGTATCGATGGACGGAAGTCGCATCTCCACGCGACGGTCTCGGTCGATGGCACGGTCGTCGCACGCGCACGCGCGCTGTTCGTGACGATGGCGAGGTGAGGCGGGACCATGGATGACGCGAGACAGGCCGCGACCGTCGTGATCACGCGGGCCGTCGGGGCGGAGACCGAGGTGCTGCTGCTGCGGCGGTCACTCGATTCGCCGGTGTTCCCCGGCGTGTGGGTGTTCCCGGGAGGGGTCGTCTCACCGAGCGACCGCGAGGCCGAGGACCCGCTGCGTGCTGCCGCTGTGCGCGAAGCATCAGAGGAATGCGGGCTCGTCGTCGCACCGGACGACCTGCGTCCGCTGTCGGAGTGGATGCCGCCTCCCCAAGCCCGCAGCCGGTTCCGCACCCGCTTCTACCGTGCCGCGTATGTCGGTGGCGACGTGCGCACCGACGACTTCGAGGTCGTCGACCACGCCTGGACCACGCCTGAGGCCGCACTGGCACGGCATGCCGACGGCACATGGGACCTCATGCCGCCGACCTGGGTGACGCTCGCGACCCTGGCCGCTGTCCACCCGGACGACACGGACCGCGCGGATGAGTTCCACTCCTATGTCGTCGCGACCGATCCCACGATCCTGGCCTGGGCCGGCGACGAGGATCACCCCGACCGCCCGGGCCCGACAGGAGCCCGGCATCGCATCACGCTCGGCCCCCGGCCGTGGGTGTACCAGCGGGACGCACGTGGGACGGCGACCGCGACGGACACGAAGGAGCCAGCTGTATGACCGCGACTATCACCACGCTCGACGAGTTCGAGCGGGAGTTCCGCGACGGCCTCGGAGTGCCGCTGACCCCGCGCGCATGGCGCACCGTCACGCCCGAGTGGGTGCAGCGGTTCTCTGACGGCGTCGGAGACTACAACCCGCTGTATCGCGACGAGGAGTATGCCGACTCCGCGAGGTTCCATCAGCTCGTCGCTTCACCGGCCTTCATCTTCTCGATCAACTTCGGCGCCATGGCATCCATCTGGGGTCATCTCACTCCCGGATCGGTTCCCATGAGCGCCCTCACGATCCTCTACGGCGGCGCCCGCATCCAATGGCATCGTCCGATCTGGGTCGGAGACCGTGTGCGCGCGATCGAGACGCCCGAGTCGGTGACCCGCAAGTCGCTGCGCCAGATCCCGGAGGCGCTGGTGTGCACCGGTCGCACCGAGTACTACAACCACCGGGGCGAGAAGATCGCGACGCTCCACAACGACATGCTCCGCTTCCCCAACCAGGGCCGGGGCGTCGAGGCTGCACCGCGCGATGTCGGCGAGCAGATCGCCCCGGATCCGCTGGTGTGGTCGCGGGAGCGCCGGGGCGCGGAACCTCGGTACGGCACGGATGTGACCGTCGGCGACGAGCTGCCCGAACTCCCGAAGGGCACCTTCACCCGCACCGAGCTGTATCTGTTCGCGCACGGCGCCCTCAGCACGAAGCGCGCGGCGAAGGTGGCCCCCGGCGCCATCGATGTCGGGGCCGGCGGCCGCGCCGATCCCGAGTACGCGCGCAAGGAGCGGGCGCAGGAGGGGAGCTTCGACTTCGGTCCGCAGCGCTTCTGCTGGATGATCCAGCTCGTGACAGACTGGATGGGCGACCATGGCACGCTCGAATCGTTGACGGCACGCCTGCACCGCCCGAACATCGTCGGCGACACCAACCGGGTGCAGGGCCGGGTGACCGGAATCCGTCCCGACGGCGATGACTTCGTCGCCGAGGTCGCCGTCGAAGTCGTGAATCAGAGCGATGCGACGACGACTGCAGGGACCGCGACGGTGCGACTGCCCTCAGCCGGTCAGCACATCGACAACGAGATCCTGTTCACCAAAGACGTCGCCTCCTCCGTCGGGATGTACGGCTGACCCGGCCATGCGACCACCCAGATCACACGCACCACCGCGGCGCCGACGCCGCGTGCCCCAGGAAGGAACCCCATCATGCAGCTGAAGCCCGGTCTCAAGCTCGCCAGCGCGGTCTCGCCCGCACAGTTCGTCGTGATCCGCGGCGTCGGAGAAGTCGACCTCACGCACGGCGGTGTGGCCGTGACGACGGAAGCGCCTGCGGACACCACGGCCCCGGACCTCGTCGGCGAGGTCCTCGTCGGCAAGCGCTATTCCGACGACTCCGGTGACCTCGAATTGCTCTGCGTGAAGCCGGGCCCCGGCGCGCTCGCCGCTGACGGCGTGGAACTCACCATCAAGGCGGCGAAAGCGCTGCCCGCCTCGGACTGAGCGACGACGTTCACACGGCGAAGCGGGGGCCCCCCCCGGCGGCCCCCCGCG
>JBQCJQ010000545.1:0-2185 GCA_051952615.1 Humibacter sp. | reverse complement strand
ATCGAGACGAGAAGCGCCAGCAGAGCGGCGACCTGCTCGTCGCTGTAGTGGGCGCGGGCCTCCGCGACCACCTCGTCCGGCACGTGCGTCTCGGAGAGGCGGGTGACGGCGTCCGTGAGGCCGAACGCGGCGCGCTCCGCGGCGGTGAAGAAGTTCGACTCGTGCCAGACGGCCACGGCGGCGATGCGCTGCAGCGGTTCGCCGGCCGACTGCGCGGCGCTCGTGTGGGTGTCGACGCAGTACGAGCATCCGTTCAGCTGGGATGCCCGCAAGCGCACGAGCTCACGTATGCCCAGGTCGATGCCGGTGCGGTCGAGCTCCGCGATCGCGGCGTCGTCCAGGGCGCTCACTGCGCGGGAGAAAGCGGGGACGAGGCCGTCGAAGTCGAGGCGACGGGCCGGGGCGATGGCCGTGGCCGAGATCGTGCTGCTGCTGGTGTTCTCTGTCATGCGCATCACGCTACGGATCGAGTGGACCCTTGATAGTGTCCAATGACATGAGCGAAGGCTGGGCCAATTCGGGATTGGATCTCCACCTCGCGATCGACCCCCGCCGCAAGGCCGCGTCACTCGAGGATGCCGTGCGCACAGCCATCCGCGACGGACGACTGGTGACGGGAGCCAGGCTGCCGGCATCAAGGAGCCTCGCGCGCGACCTGGGCATCGCACGCAACAGCGTGGCCGAGGCGTACTCGCGGCTGGTGGCGGAGGGCTGGCTCGAGGCACGCGTCGGGGCGGGCACGACCGTCGCCGATCGCACGTTCGCGCCGGCAGCGGAGACACGACCGCCGGCCGAACGCACGTTCCGGCTCGACCTGCGCGGCGGCATCCCGGATGTCTCGGCGTTCCCGCGCGCCGGGTGGGCTGCCGCGGTGCGCTCGGCGCTCGCGAACACGCCGGCGCCCACGCTCGGCTACCAGGATCCGCGCGGCGTCGAGGTCGCGAGAACGGCCGTCGCCGGCTATCTCGCGCGTGCCCGCGGGGTCTGGGCACCTCCGGACGCGCTCGTCATCACTCCCGGCTTCGGCGGCGCACTCGGGCTGGTCGCGCGTGCGCTGGCGGGAAGGGGTGCACGTCGCATCGCCGTCGAGGAGTACGGGCACGCGCTTCATCGCGAGATCCTCTCCGACGCGAGGCTACTGCCGGTGCCCTTGCCGGTGGATGACCAGGGAGCAGTCATCGAGCGTCTCGACGAACTCGGCGTCGACTCCGTGCTGTTGACGCCCGCTCACCAGTTCCCGACCGGGGTAGCGCTGAGCGCTGCACGCCGCGCCGCCGTCGTGCGCTGGGCCGAACGCACGGGTGGGATCGTGATCGAGGACGACTACGACGGCGAGTTCCGCTTCGACCGGCGCGCGATCGGCGCGCTGCAGGCGTTGGCGCCCCAGCAGGTGGTCTACGCGGGAACGGCGAGCAAAGCGCTCGCGCCGGCGATCGGCCTCGGCTGGTGCGTTCTGCCCTCGGCGCTGGTCGGGCCGGTGCTCGAGCAGCGACGGCTCGCCGGCGGGGCGACGGATGCCGTCACCCAGCTCGCGCTCGCGGCGTTCATCGACGCCGGAGGGTACGACCGCACGGTGAGGGCATCCCGCCTGCGCTATCGCGCGCGCCGCGAGCACATCGACGCGGTGTTGCGCGAGCGGATGCCCGCCGCCCGCCTCACCGGCATGGCGGCCGGACTGCACTCGTTGCTCGAGCTCCCCGATGGGGTCGAGGAGGCGGATGTCGCCGAGCGGGCGGCATCCCTGGGTCTTCGTTTCGAGGGGCTGCAGTCCCACAGGGCCGACGGCGCCGCAGAGCCGCCGGCGCATCGCCCCGCCATGGTCGTCGGATTCGGCGCACCACCGGATGCCCGCTTCGAGGAGGCCGTCGCCGTCGCCGTGGCCGCCATCGCTGCAGCAGCGGGAGGCTCTGCTCGCTGAACTCTGCGCCCCCAATTCTCACCTCGTGTGCCTCTCCACCATCAAGACGGATCGGATCCTGACGTCCGACCGATGTCCGTAGCGTCAGCAGTGGCGGCTCGCCAAGGAGGTGGGCAGAATGGGAGGGTGTTTGTGTCCCTTGACGTGATCGGCATGATCATCGCGCTGTTCGCCTTCACCGTGACGGTGCTGGGCGGCGTTGCGGGCATGCTCGCCCGGCAGACGAGGGTGATGGATGCACGGCTGGCGAAGCTCGATGCCGACGTT
>JBQCJQ010000544.1:0-14307 GCA_051952615.1 Humibacter sp. | reverse complement strand
TACCCTGAACAGACATACCGGATTTCTTTCCGGACACATGGAGTGCTCAATGGAGAACGACGATCTGGCCACCATCCCCGGACCCGAGACGGTGTGCATGCGCGACTCGGACGGCCGATCAGTTCTCGAGGCCATCCGACGTCCACCTCGACAGAGATCGCGGTGCAGATCACGAGCACTGTCGACCGCCCCGAACCCCGAACCCGAATAACCGACTCACCCGTACGCACGGGCGAGGCATGACCACGCCGCTAGGCGCGGAACCCCTGCACCACACCCATCGATCGGAGTAGATCACGATGAAAACACACAGCGCGACCCGAACGCGCGCGCGAATCCTCGGTCTGGTGGCGGCCGTTGCCGTCTCCGGCATCGTCCTCAGCGGCTGCGCCTCCGAGGAACAGGCCCAAGGCGGATCGGGCACGACCGGCAAGCAGTCCTATTACAAGGCCGCCGTCGCCGAGGCGAAGAGCCTCGCGAAGGGCCAGAAGCTCGAATCGTCCATCTCGATGCTCGGCGCCAACAGCGGCGCGGAGGGGCAGACCCTGCAGCAGGTCTACAAAGCGTTCACCGAGGGCACGGGAACCGCCGTCAACTACACGGGATCGCCCGACGTCAACGACATCGTCCAGTCGCGACTGCAGGCTGGCAACCCGCCAGACATCGCCGACATCGCCATGGGCACAGCGGCCGCCTACGCCAAGCAGGGCAAGGTGATGAATCTCAGCAAGGTGATGGGCAGCGAGCTGAAGCAGAACTTCAGCCAGGCGCTCCTCGACGACGCCTCCGTGAACGGCAGCGTCTACGGCGTCTATCAGGGGTTCAGCAACTTCATGCTCTGGTACAACCCCGAGGCATACACGGGACCGAAGAATCCCACGAGCTGGTCGCAGATCACAGACTGGACGGACCAGCAGGCGGCCAAAGGCACGCCCGTGTGGTGCGCCGCGCAGAACGCGGGAGCCTCGAGCGGATTCCCGGGCGGGCAGTACATCGAGAACATCTTCCTCAAGGAGTACGGTCCCGACCTCTATCGCCAGTGGGGTGAGGGAACCCTCGCCTGGACCAGCTCCCAGGTGAAGAACGCGTTCCAGCAGTTCGGCGCCATCATCGGAGACAACACGAAGGTCTCCGGCGGCGTCGCGGGCATTCTTTCCACGCCCATCGCAACCGGATACAACGGCCTCACCGCCAACCCGACGACCTGCCAGGCTGTGCTGTGGGGCTCGTGGGTCCCCGGCCTGATCGGCTCGACGGCCGTGCCCGGCAAGACGATCGACTTCTACCGCGTTCCGCCGATGGACCAGCAGTATAAGGATGACGAGCTCTTCCAGTCCACGACGAGCATCGCCTTCAACGACAACGCGACGACGCAGGCCTTCCTGAAGTTCATGGCCTCGACGGCGGCGCAGTCCTACCTCGCGTCCCTCAACCGTTGGCCGGTCGCGAACGTCAACGTGCCGGTGAGCGCCTACCCGAGCGCGACCCTGCAGAAGATCGCGAAGACGTACTTCGGGACCAGTTCCACCAAACTGCAGGTCGGACCCAACTCGCTAATGAACTCGGCCACGTCGAGCGCTTTCTACAAGGGGGTCGTGACCTACCTGCACAACCCGTCGACCTTGGACTCCGTGCTGCAGTCGATCCAGACCGCCTCACAGTGAGCCTGAGCGAACCGCACCCGGGGTCGGACCGATGAACCTCATCGACAACGTGCCGGTACTGATCATCATCGGTGCCATCGTCATCCCCATCGTCGTGTACCTGGCGTTGGGACTCGGCGAGCGGATCCTCGCCCTGCTGCCGAAGCGCCCGGGGCGCGGGCTCCGGCCCTGGGTGTGGCTCTTCGGGCCGCTCCTGCTCGTCATCCTGATCCTGCTCTACCCGCTCATCGCGACGATCATCTACTCGTTCTTCAACGCGAACACCACGGCGGCGGTGGGCTTTCAGAACTTCGTCTGGGCCTTCCAGGGCGAGATGCTCTCGGTGATCGGAAACAACATCGTCTGGCTGATCGTCTTTCCGATCGGCACGCTCGTGCTCGCCCTCGTGGCGGCAGTGCTGTTCGACCGGATCAGGTACGAGCGTCTCGCGATGACGTTGATCATCCTTCCCACGGCGATCTCGTTCACCGCAGGCTCGGTGATCTGGACGCAGATGTACTCGTATCAGCCGCCCGGATCGACGCAGATCGGAACGTTCAACGCGCTGATGACCCTGATTCCCGGCGTTCAGCCGGTCGCCTGGCTCCAGACACCGGTCATCAACAACCTCGCCCTGATCCTCATTGCGGTCTGGCTTTCGGTCGGCGTCGCGACCCTGATCCTCTCCGCGGGAGTCAAGAACGTCGCCGGGGAACTCATGGAGGCGGCCAGGCTCGACGGGGCCGGCGAGTGGCGCATCTTCGTGTCGATCGTGTTGCCGTCCATCCTGCCCGCGGTGCTCGTGGTGGTGACCACCGAGATCATCGCCGCGCTGAAGGTCTTCGACATCGTCTACGTGATGACCAACGGCAATTACGGCACCAACGTGATCGCCAACCAGATGTACACCGAGCTCTTCTCGGCGAACAATCTCGGCCGGGCGAGCGCGATCGCGGTGATCCTGCTGGTTGCTGCGCTCCCCATCGTGTTCATCAACATCCACCAGTTCAGGGCGGAGTCACGATCATGACCAGCACCATCATCAAGAGCAGCATCTCCGCCTCCAACGACAATCGAGTCGCCAAAGCGGCGCCGCGACGGCGATGGTCGTGGCGATGGCTCGTGCACCTCATCGTCATCGTGTTCATGGTGAGCTGGTTCGTCCCGATCCTGGCCCTCTTCATCACGTCGATCAGGACTCAGAACGACTCCTCGACGTCCGGATGGTGGATGGCGTTCGTCGAACCGCTCTTCACCGGGTACAACTACCAGCTCGCACTTCAGCAGGTGGGTGTGGCGGGCAGCCTCGCGACATCGTTGGCGATCGCGATTCCCGTGACGGTGATGACGACGGTCCTTTCGGTGATCGGTGCATACGCGCTCACGCGCATGCGATTCGTCGGCCGTACGGCGCTGTCGCTGGTGTTGGTCGCGATGCTGGTCACGCCGCCCCAGATCACCCTGGTGCCGTTGCTGCGCATCTTCAATGTGCTAGGCCTCTCCGGCACCATTCCAGCGATCTGGATCTACCAGGTCGGCTTCACCATTCCGTTCGGCGTGTTCCTGTTGCGCGGCTTCATCGCCGGCATCCCGCAGGAACTGTTCGAATCCGCAAGCGTCGACGGGGCGTCAGCCCTGCGCACGTTCCGATCCGTCGTCATCCCGCTGGCCTTCCCGGCCATGGCGTCGCTGGCCATCATGCAGTTCCTCTGGTCGTGGAACGACCTGCTCACGCCGTTGATCTTCCTGGGCGGATCGAGCGTGCCGGAGCCGATCACGGTGCAGGTGGCGGCGCTCGCCCAGCAGACGACGCAGGGGCAAGGAGCACTCATGGCCGCGACGTTCCTCTCCATCGTCATCCCGCTCGTCTTCGTGATCGCTCTGCAGCGCTACTTCGTGCGCGGGGTTCTCGGTGGAGCCGTGAAGGGATGACCCACTCGACGCATCACGCCGTCTTCGGCCCAGCGGATCCGACCGGGTCCGCGCATCACCACCACAGAAAGGGAACACCGTCATGATCACCCGTTCGCAGGTCGCGCTGAACGCGCTGCAGTGGATCAACCTCAAGCAGCCTCCAGGAGGCCCCGCCGACAAGCCGATCTGGCTCTACGACGACCCGGCATGGCGCTCGGAGCAGCCCGCCGTTCACCGCCAGGTCAAGGAGGCGGGATTCGACAACGTGATGCTCGAGGTTCTCAACACGCAGACGCTTCAGGCATACCGCCGCATGCTCGATTCGGTCGAGCTCGCACCCGCGCCCGGATACGTCGACATCGGCCTGCCCGAAGACAACGGCATCGGGCTGGTGAAGGGTAGCGCCGAATGGGTCAGGTGGTTCGACCGGGTGCGGCGCAGGGCCGAGGAGACGAATTTCATGGGGCTGGACAGCGTCTTTCTCGCCGGGCAGCTCATCTTCGACGGCAACCCGAGGATCGCCGAAGCGACGGCCGTCGGCGCAGCCTTCAGGCAGGATCGGCTCGATCGCGTCGTCGAGTACATCGGCGAGGCGGCCGCCGTGCTGAAGGCCGAGGGCGTTCGAGCCGGGCTGCACAACCACATCGGCTCATGGATCGAGACCGAGTACGAAATCGACTACGTGCTCGACAACGTCGACCCGAGCATCCTCGGCGCATCACTCGACATAGGTCACCTTGCGTGGGCGGGCATCGATTACCGAGCCATGCTCCGCAAGCACCGGGATCGACTCATCGATCTGCACCTCAAGGACATGGATCTCTCCATCGCCGCCGCGAGCCGCGCACGACCGACCCCCTATTACGAGGTCGCCGACCAGGTGTTCTTCCTCGAGCCGGGACTTGGCGACATCGACCTCGACGGCGTGCTGGACGATCTCGCTGAGGGCTTCGACGGCTGGCTCATCATCGAGGTCGACCGCGCGAGCATGGAGCCGTTCGAGAGCGCGAAGTTCAGCTGGAACTGGGTCGAGCAGCACATACCCGACAAGGCGAGCCCGCGCCGACCGGAGCAGGATGCGCGATGACACGGCCTTTCGGCTATTGCATCTTCACGTTCGAGGGCGGCGACTGGTCGGTCGACGACTTCGACGGACTCGAGCGCGGGTTCCGGCTCGCTCGTGAGCTCGGTTACTCCTATGTCGAGGGGACGTCATACGTCAAGCCCGGATTGCTCAACGACGACCCGCGCACCGATCTGCAGTTCCTGAACAGGATCGGCACGATCTCGGACCTCAGCGCGAAGTACGAGATGCCGCTGTCCTCGATCTTTGCGGCCGCCGACCTATGGGACGAATCGGAACGTATCGTCGAGTTCCATCACTTCGAGGTGATGGCCCGCATCGTCTCGACGCTCGGCATCAAGAGCATTCCGGTGACCGTCGGCATGCATCGCGGATCGGATGACCAACGCTGGTCGCGCAGGCTCGGCACCCTTTTCACGGAGGCCGGTCTGCGCGCGAGCGCCCTGGGAGTGAAGCTCCTGGTGCATCCGCATATCGAGACTCCGTTGGAGAGCCGTGACGACATCGACGCGTTCTTCGAGACCGCCGACACCTCGGTGATCGGCATGTGCATGGACACCGGGCACATCTTGGCCGGCGGCTCCGATCCGGTGGCCTTCGCGCGTGACTACTCATCCGTCATCGAGTACGTACACGCGAAGGATGTCGACAAGGCGGCAGCCGACGCAGCCGTCGCTGCGCACGATAGGCAGGCACGGTATCTCGCGTTCCGAGATGCCGGTGAAGGCGACATCGATTTCGCCGGCGTATTCGAGGAGCTGAGCAGCGCTGGCTTCGGCGGCCCCATCCTCGCCGAGAACGACCTGTCACCTGACCCCGAGGCGGCTATGCGTCGCGCGCACTCCTTTCTCGCCGGCGTTCTGCCCACTGGCGACTTTTGACCGAGCGCCCGTCAAAAGCCTGCTTAGATGGATCGCAAGGCGTTCTGTGCGCGACGTCGGGATCGAGACCGCACATCGACCGAGCCCGCATCCGAACGGCAACCGAACATCACTCAAAGGAGAATCGTGTCCACCTCACCGGTTTCCGTGCAGCTCTACACCGTGCGCGAAGCCCTGCAAGACGATCTGCAGGGCACACTGAACAAGCTGGCGGAGGTCGGCTTCACGCAGGTCGAGCCGTTCGCGTTCACCAACTTCCCCGGGCTCGGCGACGCGCTCGTCGCGGCCAAGCTTTCGGCTCCGACCGTGCACGTTCACTTCGTCGGAGAGAGCGATGAGGAGATCGCCTCGATCTTCGATGCCGCCCGCGCGCTCGGCATCGAGACCGTCATCGACCCGCACGTTGCCGACGAGCGCTGGACCACAGCCGAATCGGTCGACGGGATCGCGGCCCAGCTCAACCACGCGGCGACCATCGCCGCGGAGCACGGCGTGCGCGTCGGGTACCACAACCACGCCCACGAGTTCGAGAACAAGATCGACGGCCAGAATGCTCTGGAGTACCTCGCATCCAAGCTCGACCCGGCGGTCGTCATCGAGCTCGACACCTACTGGGTGGCCGTCGGCGGGGAGGACCCCGTCGAGGTGCTCGGCCGTCTCGGCGACCGCGTCGTCGCGCTGCACATCAAGGACGGCCCCGCCACGAAGGAGACCAAGGATCAGGTGGCGGTCGGCTCCGGCAGCCTCCCGATCCGTGAGATCATCGAGGCCGCTCCGAACGCACTGCGCGTGATCGAGCTCGACGACTCCCGAGACAACCGCTTCACCGCTGTCGCCGACAGCTTCTCTTACCTCACGAAGGAGGGTCTCGCATGAGCGAGTCCACGACCGTCTCGGCGAACTTCGCCGAGAACACCAAGACCGGTCCCGTCGGCGTCGGCGTCATCGGCGCCGGAAACATCTCGACGCAATACCTCACCAACCTCACGTCGTTCCCCGATGTCGAGGTGCGCTTCATCGCCGACATCCTTCCCGAAGCGGCGAAGGCCCAGGCGGAGAAGTTCGGCGTTCCGGCGCACGGCACCGTCGAGGAGCTGCTGGCGGATCCCGAGATCGAGATCGTCGTCAACCTGACCATCCCGAAGGTGCACGCCGAGGTCGCGCTGCAGGCGGTGCGCGCAGGCAAGAATGTCTGGACCGAGAAGCCGATCGCACTCGACCGTGAAAGCGGCCGCGCGCTGCTGGATGCCGCACACGCTGCCGGCCTCCGTGTCGCGTGCGCACCCGACACGTTCCTGGGTGGCGGCATCCAGACCGCGCGTCGGCTGCTCGAGGACGGCGCGATCGGCCGCCCGCAGACCGCGCTGACGCTCATGCAGCAGCCTGGACCGGAGTCGTGGCACCCGAACCCGGCCTTCCTCTTCCAGGAGGGCGCCGGCCCGCTGTTCGACGTCGGCCCGTACTACGTGACGGCGCTCATCCAGCTCTTCGGCCCGGTCAAGCGTGTTGCGGCCGTCGCGTCGAAGGCGAAGCCGGTTCGCACCATCGGATCCGGCCCGCTCGCCGGCCAGACCTTCGAGGTGACCGTGCCGTCGCACGTCTCTGCCGTGTTCGAGTTCGAGAACGGCCAGACGTCGCAGAGCATCTTCAGCTTCGACTCGAAGCTGCCGCGAACCCTGTTCGAGGTCACCGGTGTCGACGGCGCGCTCGAGGTCAACGACCCGAACATGTTCGTCGGCGAGCTCGTGCTGCACAGTGACGGCGACCCCAAGACCATCGTGGTCGAGGGGGAGCGCGCCGCCCGCGGCACCGGCGTGGTCGAGCTCGCCAGAGCCATCCGCGCGGGAGTGCCGGAGCGCGCCAGCGGTGAGCAGGCCTACCACGCCCTCGACATCATGGTCTCGACCATCGAGGCAGCCGACAGCGGGGAGTGGGTCGACGTGGTCAGCACATTCACCCCGACGCCTGTGCTGCCCGAGGGCTGGGACCCGGCGGAGGCCACCCTCACGCGCTGACCCGATGGATGGCGCCGCCCGGCGTCATCCATCGGCGGCCCCCGGTGCCGGTCCCGGTGCCCGCGCCGAAAATCGGAGATCCACCACGACACGCCGTGACCACTGATGAGGTCACGGCGTGTCGTGTCAAAACTCCGATTTTCGGCAGGTGGTGCGCCGGGGTGGTGGGCACCGGGCAGGTGATGCGCCGGGGCGCTGGGCACCGGGATGCTGGCCACCGGGGTGGTGTGAGGTCAGGCGACCTCCTTGACCTTTCCCTGCTTGATGTGGAGGCGACGCTGTGCGCGCCGTGCCACGGCTGAGTCGTGGGTGACGATCACGAGGGTGAGGCCGCGGTCGCGCCAGAGGCCCTCGAGCACGTCCATGATCTCGTCGCGAGTCTCCTCGTCGAGGTTTCCAGTCGGCTCGTCGGCCAGCAGCACATCGGGCTCCTTGACGATGGCGCGGGCGATCGCGACGCGCTGCTGCTGTCCACCGGACAGCTCTGCAGGCCGGTGATCGCCGCGATCGCCGAGGCCGACCGACTCGAGCGCCTTCGTGGCGCGCTCCTTGCGCTCAGCAGCGGGCACCCCGAGCGGCACGAGTGCCGTCTCGACGTTCTCCTGCGCCGTGAGTGTCGGGATGAGGTTGAAGCCCTGGAAGACGAAGCCGATCTCCCTGCCCCGTAGCCCACCCAGCTTGCGATCGCCGAGCGTGCCGAGGCTCGACGAGTCGAGCTCGATCGTGCCCGACGTGGGCCTGTCGAGCGCTCCCAGCATCTGCAGCAGGGTCGACTTGCCACCGCCCGTCGGTCCTTGAATCGCGACCATCTGGCCGTTCGGAATGTCGAGCGTGACGTCGTTGAGCGCCGTCACCTTGCGCCCCTTGCCCGGGTACTGCTTCGTGACGTTCTTGAGGGTGTACATCTGAGGTCCTTGTCGTTGAGCTGACGGATGTCGGTGCCTGGCGCATCGAGGCGCTATTGCACCGCGCGGGGCTACTGCAGCGGCGGGTGCTACTGCACCGAGCGGAGCGCTTCGGCCGGCCGCAGACGCGAGGCCCGCCATCCACCGATCGCACCGGCGAGCAGGCCGCCGAGCACAGCGAGGCCGACAGCGGCGACGATGATCCAGACGGTGATCGGGGCGCTCAGATCCACCTGGGTGGTGGATGCCGCTGCCGACCGAGCAGCGCCGCCGAAGGCACCTCCGCCGGTTCCGCCTCCGAAGCCCCCGCCGCCGAAGCCGCCGGTTCCGCCCGTCGTGCCGGTGCTGCCGGTCGCGCCGCCGAAGGCTCGTCGTGCGCCATCCGCGAGTGCTCCGCCGACGCCGCCGCGCGACACGCCCCCGGTGAGCGTCGGGGAAACCACGTTGACGATGAACACACCGACCAGGCCGATGACGATGCCCGCAATGCCTCCGATGAGGCCCTGAACGACGGACTCGCCTGCGACCTGTCCGACGACGCGGCCGTTGGACCAGCCGATCGCCTTCAGGGTTCCGAACTCCCTGGTGCGGCGGGTGACGCCGGAGATGGTGAACAGGATCGCGATGAGGAACGCCGCGGCGAGCACGATCAGCGAGAGCCACGTGCCGAGGTTCGACACCAGCTGGCTCGCGCTTCCGAGGGAGCCGGAGACGCTCGACGCCAGGTCGGCCTGCGTCGACACGGTCGCCTTGGGCAGCGTCTTCTGCAGCGACGCCTTGAGCGCGTCGACGTCGCTCGCCGACTTCGCGGAGACGTAGACCGTCGTGACCTTGCCCGTCTCGCTGGAAAGGCTCTGCGCGACATCGAGCGGGATGTAGACGTTCGACGCGGTCGCGGAGTCGGAACCGGTCGGCTTCACGGTGCCGACGATGGTGAAGTCCTTGCCGCCGATGCTGATCGTGTCGCCCACGGAGAGGCTCTTCGACTTCGCGTAGCTGGCGTCGAGCACGGCGACCTTGTCGCCCTTGTCGCCGGTCTTGAGGGTGCGGCCCTTGTCGAGCGCGGTGGAGGCGATCGGACCGACCGCTGTGCCGCCGGGGGTGATGCCCATCACGCTGAACGAGTTCACCGAGAAGGAGCTGCCGCCCTTGCCGTCGGAGCCGCCGGTCTGCGACTGCGCACCGCCGCCGTTCTGGGCGTTCTGTCCGCCTTGGCCGCCCTGTCCACGGTCGGCGAAGTTGGGCAGCGTGCCGCTGAAGCTGGTGTCGTTGAGTGCCAGCACGGCGGATGCCCCTGCGACGCCATCCGTGGCCTTCACCTTGGTGAGGGTGGAGTCGGCCATCGTGTTCGTTCCGAAGCCGACCGAGAGACGCGACGAGTCGATCTTGCGGCTGCCGCCGGACTGTGTGCCCGCCCCGGAGCCGAAGTCGAAACGCGGGCCCTGCTGACCGCCCGCGGTGGGCGCGCTCACCGGCTGGGTGATCGTGATGTCCGTCCCCACTCCGTACACGGATTGCAGCACCTGGGCCTGCGCGTTTTTGACCCCGGCTGCGACGGAGTTGACGATGATGACGAGGGCGATCGCCAGCGCCATACCGATGGCGATGATGATGGTCTGTCTGCGGCGGCCGAGCAGCTCGCGGCGCAGGTAGGTTCCGAACATGAGCCTCCTTGTGTGGGTTCGCTCGAAACGTAGGCACTCGTGTTGTGGCGTCGCTATGGCGAGGTTGTGATTCGACCATGGGGTTTCGGGGGCTGCACGCTCGCGGAATCCTGAACGCTTCGATGGGTTTCTCTCAGAATTCACATAAGTTCCGCACAGTGGCTTCGGACTCGATTTTCGATAATGGGAGACATGTCCTCTACCTCGACCGAGCGAACCCAGAGCCGCCCCCTGGCGACGCCGTTGCACCACGCAGACGGCTCGCCGATCCGCATCCTCGTCGTCGACGATGAGCACACCCTGACCGACCTTCTCCAGATGGCTCTGAGGTACGAGGGCTGGGAGGTGAAGACCGCCGCGACGGGCCACCAGGCGCTGACGGCGGCTCGCGAGTTCAACCCCGACGCGGTCGTGCTCGACATCATGCTTCCCGACATCGACGGGCTGCAGGTGATGGGCAGGATGCGCGAGAACGGTGGCGAGACGCCGGTGCTGTTCCTCACGGCGAAGGACTCGCTCGACGATCGCATCGCCGGCCTCACCGCAGGAGGCGACGATTACGTCACCAAACCGTTCAGCCTCGAGGAGCTGGTCGCCCGGCTTCGCTCGCTGCTACGCAGGTCGCGTGCGCTGATCGCCGACACCCAGGACCCGCGCATCGTCGTCGGCGACCTCGTGCTCGATGAGGACTCCTACGAGGTGACGCGAGCCGGCGAGCCGATCTCGCTCACCGCAACCGAGTTCGAGCTGCTGCGCTACCTCATGCGCAACCCGCGTCGCGTGCTCTCGAAGGCACAGATCCTCGACCGCGTGTGGAGCTACGACTTCGGCGGCACCTCGAGCGTCGTCGAGCTCTACATCTCGTACCTGCGCAAGAAGATCGACGCCGGTCGCCCCCCGATGATCCACACCGTACGTGGCGCCGGGTACATGGTCAAAGCTGCGGAGTGATCGCACCGATCAACTCCCGCGAAAGGAATCAGAACGTGAGCACGGCAGGCGCCGCGCCCGATGCCGTTGCACCCGGCAAGGCGGCATCTTCCGCGAAGCCGCGGTCGCGTCGACGCTGGCGACGGATGACCCTGCGCACCCGGCTGGTGCTCGCGGTCGTCTCCCTCGTCGCCGTGCTCGGTGTCGTGATCAGCCTGCTCAGCGCGCTGCTTCTGCAGGGCTACCTCGTTCAGCGGCTCGACGAGCAGCTCAACTACGCCGTGAATCGTGGCGAGGTGGTGGCGCTGCACGTGGCCACCGCTCCGGGTGGCGCGACCGCGCAGGTCATCGTCAGCGAGGTCGTCAGGGCGTCGGGCCTGTCGCCGGGAACGGTCGCGGCGTTCGTGGCGGCGGATGGACAGACATCCATCGCCTATCTCGGACGGGACCAGGCCGCCACCGCGCAGACCTTCGCGCCGGACGCGAGCTCGAAGCTGGCCGCCGTGCCGCAGGACGGCACTCCCTTCACGGTCGACCTGGGCGGCACCCTCGGCCAGTACCGCATGGCCGCGCTGCAGCTGCCGGACTCCAATGAGTTGGTGATCGGCCTTCCCCTCGCGGACGTGCAGGCGACGACGGCGCGGCTGCTGACGATCATCCTCGCGGTCACGGCCGTCGGGATCGTTGCCGCCGGCGGCATCGGCACCCTCATCGTCGTGCTGGCGCTTCGACCGCTGGAGCGCATGGCCGCGACCGCCACCGAGGTGTCGCGGCTGCCGCTGGACCGTGGCGAGGTCGCGCTCGCGGTGCGCGTTCCTGAGAAGGACGCCGACCCGCACACCGAGGTGGGCAGGCTGGGCGCCGCGTTCAACCACATGCTCGGCCACGTCTCATCCGCGCTGTCTGCGCGTCAGGCGAGCGAGAACAAGGTGCGGCAGTTCGTTGCGGATGCCTCGCACGAGCTGCGCACGCCTCTCGCGTCGATCCGCGGTTACGCCGAACTCACCCGGCGCGCCCCGGAGTCGCTGCCCGACAGCGCCGTGCGCTCCCTCGGCCGCATCGAGTCGGAGGCCGATCGGATGACCGACCTGGTCGAAGACCTCCTGCTGCTGGCCCGGCTCGACGAGGGTCGCGAGCTCGATCACGATCCCGTCGACCTTTCGAGACTGGTGATCGACGTCGTGTCGGACGCCCACGCCGCGGGCACGGATCACACCTGGAACGTCGACCTGCCGTCGGAGCCCGTCACGGTGATCGGCGACGAGAAGCGGCTGCATCAGGTGCTGGCTAACTTGCTGACGAACGCCCGAGTGCACACGCCGGAGGGCACGGTCGTCGACACCGCGCTGCGGGTCGAGGGGGAGAAGGCCGTCGTCACGGTGACGGACAACGGCCCGGGCATCCCTGACGATCTTCAGCCGGTGCTGTTCGAACGCTTCGCACGCGGCGACCCGTCACGGGCACGGCACACCGGGTCGACGGGCCTGGGGCTCGCGATCGTGCGGGCCGTGGTGCGTGCTCAGGACGGCGATGTCGCCGTGGACAGCGAGCCGGGAAGCACGACGTTCATCCTGACGCTCCCGCTCGGGCACGGCGTCGTCGCCAATGACGAGGAGTCGGTCATCGACCTGACGCCGGAGGAGATCGCGGCGCTGGAGTCCGACGGGTAGCCCCGCCGCCCGCCGCCGCCGGTCGCCCGCGCCGGAGCCCACTGAGACTCCGAGTATGCGATGAGGCTTCTGCCTACGCGGCAAGTCTCATCGCATGCTCGAAGTCTCACGTGATGCGTTCAAGTCTCACGTATCCGCTGGAGCGGTGGGAAGGGTGCTGCTGGAGGGGCGGCAGGAGGGGTGCGGTGGGGAGGGCCGCGCTCGCGCGTCGGGCGTCCATGCCAGACTGACACCCATGCGTATCGCTCTCACCGGTGGATCAGGAAAGCTCGGACGCACTGCGGTGCGGGTGCTGCGAGAGGCAGGGTACGACGTCACGTCATTCGACGTGGCGGGCATCCGCGGCCCCGGTTTCTTGCAGGTCGACCTCACGGACTACGGACAGGTGGTGGATGCCCTCTCGGGCGTTCGCGATGGCAACCGCCAGCTCGGGTACGACGCGATCGTGCACCTGGGTGCGATCCCTGCGCCGGGCATCCGCAGCGATGTCGCCACCTTCGAGAACAACATCCTCAGCACGTATCACGTGTTCCAGGCCGCACGCACGGTGGGCATCCGCAACATCGTCTACGCATCGAGCGAGACCGTGCTCGGGCTGCCGTTCGACCAGGACCCGCCCTACCTGCCGATCGACGAGGAGTACGCGGCGCGCCCCGAGTCGACCTACTCGCTGGTCAAGCACCTCGAGGAGCAGATGGCGACGCAGTTCACCAGGTGGGACCCGACGCTGAAGATCGTGGGCTTCCGGTTCTCGAACGTGATGGACCCCGAGGACTATGCGGCGTTCCCCGGCTACGACGACGACCCGAAGAAGCGTCGCTGGAACGCATGGGGATACATCGACGCACGCGACGGCGCCCAGGCGATCCAGAAGGCGCTCGAGTGGGACGGCACCGGGTTCGAGGTGTTCATCATCGCGGCCGCCGACACCGTCTCGAACCGGCCGAACGACGAGCTCGCGGCCGCCGAGTTCCCGAACGTGTCCCACAACCGTGAGCTCGGCGAGCACGAGACGCTGCTCTCGATCGACAAGGCGCGGCGCGTGCTGGGTTACGACCCGCAGCACTCCTGGCGCAACCAAGTCTGACGGGCCCGCGTCCCTCCTCAACCTGCGGGAGCGGTAGCGGGAGCCGTGATGGGCGGGCCTACAGCGCCAGCAGCGCGGTGGGGGACGGACAGTCTCGGGAGGAGCGGCGCGTGAGCGTGCGCGTCTGCGGGTCGAACGCGTACGCGACGATCTCGTGGGAGTCCTGACCCGCGACGAGAAGGAAGCTGCCGTCATCCACGAGCGTCATCGCGCGGGGAGTCGGCGGGGCTGTGACACGCGACGAGAGCGTGAGCCGCGAGTGCTCTGCGTCGAAGCGCAGCACCGCGATCGCGGGATCGTCGCCGCGATTGCCGGCGAAGACGGTCGTGCCGTCGGCCGACAGCAGGATCTCTGCTGCCGCGGGAACGTCGTGCTCGTCGCGCAGGATCGAGACGCGCTGTGCGTGCCGTACACGACCGGCGGGGTCATCCCTGACGAGGACGTCGACCGCCCCGCTGAGCTCTCCGATCACGAAGAGGTGTCGCCCGTCAGGGTGGAACACGAGGTGCCTCGG